>DATGRI010000036.1 GCA_035303785.1 Sphingobacteriaceae bacterium | reverse complement strand
CCCGGCTGTCATGGTCTTGAAAGACTTTAGACCCGTGGCTTTGCGCCCCCGCCTTTCGACGGGTTTGCCTTTATCGGAAAGGGCTTTTGTTGTTGTTATGGCAACCCTGGAAATACCGACCAGGGTTCAATGTGCCTTCAGTATTCGACCGGTGTCGAAAAAATCCTTCTAATTTCCTATTCGAATTAAAAAATTTGTTGTTTACCCCCCGTGGGGTCCCCGGACCTTGGACCTATGGGGCGGGCGGGCCGGACGGGATTACAAAATATACCGGCTCAAATCGGTGTCGGACACTATATCTTGCAGCCTCTCCCGGACATAGGCGGCATCGATGCGGACCTGTCCCGAGACTTCCTCGGGGGCGCGGAAGGCCACGTCCTCCACCACCTTCTCCAGCAAGGTGTGGAGGCGGCGGGCGCCGATGTTCTCCGTCTGCTGGTTGACCCGCCAGGCCATGTCCGCCAGTTCGTCGATGCCGTCGGGGGTGAAGACCAGTTCCACCCCGTCGGTGGCCAGCAGGGCGCTGTATTGCTTGATGAGGGCGTTTTCCGGCTCCCGGAGGATGCGGCGGAATTCTTCCTTGCCCAGGGGCTCCAGTTCCACCCGGATGGGAAAGCGGCCCTGGAGTTCGGGGATCAAATCCGAAGGCTTGCTGACATGGAAGGCGCCGGCGCAGATGAACAGCATGTGGTCGGTGCGGACGGGGCCGTACTTGGTCTGCACCGTGGACCCTTCCACGATGGGCAGGATGTCCCGCTGGACCCCTTCCCGGGACACGTCCGGGCCGGCCCCCTGCTCCCGGCCGGCTATCTTGTCGATCTCGTCGATGAAGATGATGCCCGACTGCTCGGCCCGCTGGACGGCTTCGGCCGTCACCTGGTCCATGTCGATGAGCTTGTGGGCTTCCTCCTGCTGCAGGACTTCCCGGGCTTCCCGCACGGGCATGCGGCGTCGGCGCTTCTGCCGGGGAAACATGCCGCCGAACATGTCCTGGAGGTTGATGGACAGCTCCTCCATGCCCGAGCCCGACAGGACGTCCATGACCCGGGGGCGGTTGTCTTCCACTTCAACTTCCACCATCTCGTCTTCCAGGAAGCCGGCGGCCAGCTGCTCCTCCACCTGGCGCCGCTTCAGACGGGCATCGGCCAGGCGCTGCTCGAAATCGCCGCCCGCCTCAGCACCGGTGCCGGTGCCGCTGCCGAAGAGGGCCTCAAAGGGGTTGCGGGGCGTCTTTTCCCGCTTGGCCAGGGGCGCCAGCAAGTCCAGCAGCCGCTGCTCCGCCAGGACCCGGGCCCGGTCCTGCACCTGCTCCAGCCGCTCCTGCTTGATCATGCGCACCGCCGTCTCCACCAGGTCCCGGACCATGCCTTCCACGTCCCGGCCCACGTAGCCCACCTCGGTGAACTTGGTGGCCTCCACCTTGACGAAGGGGGCCCGGGCCAGCTTGGCCAGGCGGCGGGCGATTTCCGTCTTGCCCACGCCGGTGGGGCCGATCATCAAGATGTTCTTGGGCACCACCTCATCCCGCAGTTCGGGGGGCAGCTTCCGGCGGCGGTAGCGGTTGCGCAGGGCAACGGCCACCGAGCGCTTGGCCTCTTCCTGCCCGATTATGTATTTGTCCAGTTCCCGCACAATCTGCTGGGGTGTAAGTTCCGTTGCCTCACCGGGCATGGCGTACGCTCCCTTTGCGCCCATGGGGCGAGATCAAGCCAATTCCTCCAGGACGATTTCCTGATTCGTATATACACACAGTTCGGCGGCAATGCGCAAAGCCTCCCTGGCCACCGCCACGGCGTCCAAGTCGGTGTGGCGCACCAGGGCCCGGGCGGCGGCCATGGCGAAGGCCCCGCCGGAGCCGATGGCGGCGATGCCGTCGTCGGGCTCCAGCACCTCGCCGTTGCCGGTGATGACCAGCAGCTGGTGGCGGTCGGCCACCAGCAGCAAGGCTTCCAGCCGCCGCAGCACCCGGTCGGAGCGCCACTCCCTGGCCAGTTCCACGGCGGCCCGGGATAGCTGCCCGGCGTGCTGCTCCAGGCGGGCTTCAAAGCGTTCCAGCAGGGTGAGGCCGTCGGCGCCCCCGCCGGCGAAGCCGGCCAGCACTTGCCCCTGATAAATACGCCGGACCTTGCGGGCTTTATGTTTCATGACAGTCCGGTCGCCCAAAGTCACCTGCCCGTCGCCGGCCAGGGCCACCCGGCCGTCCCGGTGGACGCCCACGATGGTGGTGCCGTGCAAGGATCCCGAGGCTGGTAAGGCCATGATGTCCTCCTAAGAACGGGGATGAGCGGATTTGTAGACTGCCTGGAGATGTTCCATCGATATATGAGTATAAACCTGCGTGGATGATAAAGAAGCATGGCCCAGCATTTCCTGGACCGCCCGCAGGTTGGCCCCGCCCTGCAGCAGGTGGGTGGCGAAGGTGTGGCGCAGGGTGTGGGGCGAGGTGCCGGGGCCCACATGGGCGGCGGCGGCGTATTGGGCGATGCGGTAGGCCACCGCCCGCTGGGTCATGCGCCGCCCGCGGCGGCTGAGAAAGAGGGCCTGCTGGGCATCGGCGGTCACCCGGGCCGGCAGGTTCTTACCCAGGCGCAGAAGATGGGGGCGGGCCGCCCGCTGGTATTCCGTCAAAGCCCGCAGGGCCTTGCGGCCGATGGGCACGATGCGCTCCTTGCTGCCCTTGCCCAGCACCCGCAGCAGGCCCGTGTCCTCCCCCGACTGGGGAGCCATGATGTGGCCCACGTCCAGCCCCACCAATTCCGACAGCCGCAGGCCGCTGCTGTAGAAAGTCTCCAGGATGGCCCGGTCCCGCAGGCCGATGGGATCGG
Organism: Sphingobacteriaceae bacterium; assembly: GCA_035303785.1. Lineage (GTDB taxonomy): Bacteria > Bacillota > Sulfobacillia > Thermaerobacterales > RSA17 > DATGRI01. The sequence continues at coordinate 45,880 of DATGRI010000036.1, read as the reverse complement.
TGGCATCGGGCTGGGCCAGGAGGAGTTCCACCGCCGCCGGCTCCAAGGCGCCGGGCAATTTGCTGGGCTGCTTGGGCGTGCTCACGTGGACCATGGGGTTGTACTGCAGGTGGCCCCGCTTGACCAGGAAGCGGAAAAAGGACCGGAGGGCCGACAATTTCCGGGCGGTGGTGCGCCGTTGGTATCCCCGGGAGTGGAGTTGAGCCAAATAGCGGCGGATATGGTGATGGGTGATTTCCCGGAGGGCGGCGGCCGGCGGCTCCGGCGGCAGGTCCAGGCAGGCGAAGAAGTCCTGGAGGTCGGCGCCGTAGGCATCCAAGGTCAAGGGGGAAGCCCCCCGCTCCACCGCCATGTAGTCCATGAACTGGCTGTACAGGCCCGGGGCCTTCTCACGGGACATCCACAGGCACCTCGACTTGGGCTCCCTCGGCCTGGGCCCCGGGCAGCCCGTGCCGGCCCATGAAGTCCCGCAGGGAAGCCAGGGCCCGGCGGGCCTGGGCCTCCTTGCGGCGGCGCTTGCCCCGCACCTGGTCGCCGGGAGGCGGCAGCAGGCCGAAGGTGATGTTCATGGGCTGGAAGTGGTCCGGGTCGGCGGCGGTGATGTAATGGCAAAGGGCGCCCATAGCCGTGTCCCGGGGGAAGGTGAGGGGCGGCTCGCCCCGGAGGAGCCGGGCGCCGTTGATGCCTGCCACAATTCCCCCCGAGGCCGATTCGATGTAGCCCTCCACCCCGGTGATCTGGCCGGCGAACAGCAGGTCGGGCCGCTGCCGGGTCTGGAGGGTGGGCTGGAGCACCGCCGGGGAGCAGATGAAGGTGTTGCGGTGCATGACCCCCAGGCGGACGAACTCCGCTTCCTCCAGGCCGGGAATGAGGCGGAACACCCGCTGCTGCTCACCCCATTTCAGGCTGGTTTGAAAACCTACCATATTATATAGGCTGCCGGCGGCGTTATCTTGCCGCAGCTGGACCACGGCGTAGGGCATGCGGCCCGTGCGGGGATCCCGCAGGCCCACAGGCTTCAGAGGGCCGTAGCGCAGGGTGTCCCGGCCCCGGCGGGCCATTTCCTCCACGGGCAGGCAGCCTTCGAAGACCAGGTCCTCCTCGAAGGGGTGCCGTTCCACCCGCTCCGCCTGGACCAGGGCTTCCCAGAAGCGGTTGTACTCCTCTTCGTTCATGGGGCAGTTCAAATAGGCGGCTTCCCCTTTGTCGTAGCGGGAGGCCCGGAAAATGACCGAATGGTTCAGGCTTTCGTAGGTGACGATGGGCGCCGCCGCATCGTAGAAGGCCAGATGGTCCCGGCCGGTGAACCGGGCGATGGCGTCGGCCAGAGGGTCGCTGGTCAGAGGCCCCGTGGCGATGATGACGGGCCCGTCCCCCGGCTCGGGGATGGCCGTCACTTCCTCCCGCACTATGGTGATGAGGGGGTGGCGGGCCAAGGCGTCGGTGACGAATTGGGCGAAACCTTCCCGGTCCACGGCCAGGGCCGACCCCGCCGGCACCCGGTTGGCGGCGGCAGCGGCCATGGTGATGGAGCCCAGCATCTCCATCTCCATTTTCAGCAGGCCGGGGGCGCTGGCCAGCCCCGTGCCCCGCAGGGAGTTGGTGCAAACCAGTTCCGCCAGCTGCTGGGTGTGGTGGGCGGGGGTCTGCCGGTGGGGACGCATTTCATACAGCCTGACGGTAACGCCCAGCCGGGCCGCCTGCCAGGCGGCTTCCGATCCGGCCAGGCCGCCGCCGATGACGGTAAGAACCCCCTTGCCTGAAGTCATCCCTGGCTCCCTCCCTTGCCGGCTGTCTAGGACCGGTTCCGGGTCACCACCTCTTCCGTTGCTGCCGGGGTGTCGGCGGTTTCCCCGGTTTCGCCGGTGTCGCTGGTTTCGCCGATGTTCTCGGTGTAGCCGCACTCTTCGTTGGCGCAGGCCAGGTGCTTGCCCCTGCGCCGGGAGGACTTTTCCACCATGTAGGTGCCGCAACGGGGGCAGTTGCGCCCGGCCGGTTTGTCCCAACTGAGGAAGTCGCAGTCGGGATACCCGCTGCAGCCGTAGAAGACCCGTCCCCGCTTGGTGCGCCGCACCACCAGATCTCTGCCGCACTTGGGGCAGTTGACCCCGATCTTCTCCAGCAGGGGTTGGGTGTTCTTGCACTCGGGATAGCCGGGGCAGGCCAGGAAGGGCCCGTACCGGCCGTACTTGATAACCATGTTACGGCCGCACCGGCTGCAGACCTCGTCGGTCTCCTCCGGCTCCAGGTCCACCTGCTGGATGGCTTTGTCGGCTTTGGCCAGGGCTTCGGTGAAAGGCTCGTAAAAGCCCTGCAGCACCTCGCGCCAATCCCGCCCCGCCTCGCCGATGGCATCCAGTTCGCTTTCCATCTGGGCCGTGAATTCGATGTCGATGATGCTGGGGAAATGCTCCTTAAGCATCTTCGTCACCAGCCGGCCCAGTTCCGTGGGCTTGAACCGCTTCTGCTCCTGCACCACGTAGCCCCGATCCTGGATGGTTTCGATGGTGGGGGCGTAGGTGCTGGGGCGGCCGATGCCGTGCTCCTCCAGGGCTTTGACCAAGCTGGCCTCGGTGTACCTGGGCGGCGGCTGGGTGAAGTGCTGCTGGGGCTCCATATCCTGGAGGAGAAGCTCCTCCCCCTCCCGCAGGGGGGGCAGGGGCTTGTCGCCCGTCTCCTGATTGTTTTCGGCGTCATCGGTTCCTTCAATATATACCTGCATGAAGCCGGGGAACTTGATGACCGACCCGGTGGCCCGGAAAATGGCCCGGACGCCTGCCTCAACAATGGCATTCATGTCGGACCGGGCTTCGGGCCCTAGGGCGGCGATGTCCACTGTGACGGTGTCCAGCACCGCCGGCGCCATCTGGCTGGCGGTGAACCGCTCCCAGATGAGGCGGTAGAGTCGGTATTGATCCCTGGTCAGGGCGCCCTTGATGTCGTCGGGCAGCCGGGTGACCGAGGTGGGCCGGATGGCTTCGTGGGCGTCCTGCACCCGGTTGTTCTGCCGGGACCGCCTCCTGCCGCCCACGTACTGGGAGCCGTACCGCTCCTTGATGAAGGCGGCGGCTTCGGCGGCGGCCTGCTGGGAGACGCGGGTGGAGTCGGTGCGCATGTAGGTGATGAGACCGACGGAGCCCACGCCGGGAATGTCCAAGCCCTCGTACAGCTGCTGGGCCACCCGCATGGTGCGGCGGACGCTGAAGCCCAGCTTGCGGGACGCCTCCTGCTGCAAGGTGCTGGTGGTGAAGGGCGGCGCCGGGTTGCGCTTCCGTTCCTTGCGGGTGACGGAAGCCACCTGGAACCGGGCCCCCTCCAAGGATTCCAAGAGGGCGTCCATTTCTTCCTTATTGTTTATTTCCCGCTTGCCCTGCTGGTCGCCGTGGTAGCGGGCGCTGAACAGATCGCCGCCGCCGGTGGCGAAGTGGGCGGTCAGGCTCCAGTATTCCTGGGGCTCAAAATTTTCAATTTCGATTTCCCGGTCCACGATGAGGCGGACGGCCACCGACTGCACCCGGCCGGCGCTGAGGCCCGGGCGGATCTTGCGCCAAAGCAGGGGGCTCAGACGGTAACCCACCACCCGGTCCAAAATGCGCCGGGCCTGCTGGGCATTGACCAGGTTGTGGTTGATGCCCCGGGGCTTCTTGATGGCCTCCTTCACGGCGTCTTTGGTGATTTCCTGAAAGACCACCCGCACGTCATCGTCGGGGTCCAAGCCTAAGGCCTGGGCCAGGTGCCAGGAAATGGCCTCCCCTTCCCGGTCAGGGTCGGTGGCCAGCAGCACCTTGTCGACCTTTTGGGCTTCGGCCCGCAATTGGTTGAGGATGGGACCCTTGCCCCGGATGGTGATGTACCGGGGTTCGAAGCCCCGCTCGGGGTCCACGCCGAACTGGGACTTGGGCAGGTCCCGGACGTGGCCCATGGAGGCGGCCACTTTGTACCGGCGGCCCAGGATTTTTTCGATTGTCTTGGCTTTGGCGGGACTTTCGACGATGACCAGAGACCTGGACACCGGACCTCATCACTCCTTATGCAGGCGCGGCTCCTCTTGGGGAGCCGCCCGGACGAACAAGCCATTGCCCACGCAGTGGGCCAAACCTCTTAGTTCCAGGCGCATCAAGGCTGCACCGATCCGGCCTGCAGGGAGGCCGCTACGGGCCGACAACTGCTCATAATCAGCCGGGCCCGCGTCTAGCAAAGCATACAGGAGCCTTTCCTCGGGCGTCAAGGAGACCTCCGGCTGCGGGGCATGGGGTTTGGCCATGCCCAGAAGGGTCAAAACATCGCCGGCGTCCTCCACCAGATGGGCCCCTTCCCGGATAAGGTTATTACAGCCCTGGCTGGAGGATACGCCCGCCGGGCCGGGCACCGCCGCCACGGTGCGGCCGTAGGCCAAGGCGTAGCGGACGGTGATCATGGTGCCGCTCTTAAGGCCCGCCTCTACCACCACCACTACCTGGCCCAGGGCGGCCATGAGGCGGTTGCGGGCCCGGAGGCGCCCCACGTCCACCGCCACGCCGGGGCCGTATTCGCTGAGGAGGGCTCCCCGCTGCCGGATCCGGCGGGCCAAGGAAATGTGGGAGGCAGGATATGGGACGTCCAGCCCGCAGGGCAGCACCGCCACCGTGCCGCCGTCGCCGCTGAGGGCGCCCCGGTGGGCGGCCCCGTCGATGCCCACGGCCAGGCCGCTGACCACCGTGACCCCGGCCCGGCTCAGGTCCAGGGCCATGCGGGAGGCCACCTGCCGGCCGTAGGGAGTGCTGCGGCGGGTGCCCACGATGGTGACCATGGGCCGGGCCAGGTAGCCCAAGGCGCCGGCGGCGAACAAGACCGGCGGCGGGCTGGGCATGACCGACAGCTCCTGGGGGTAGCCTTCATCGCCGGGGACGAGGAGCATCAGCCCGAGCCGGCCCAGGGCCCGGCGGAATTGGTCGGGATCTTGCTTTTCCCGCAGGGGGCGCCACAGGGCCAGATCCTGGGGGCCGATGCCGGGCACCGCCAGCCAAGGGGGGCCGAACCGGCGCCAGGCCTCGTGGGCCGAGCCGAACTGCTCCACCAGGCGGGCCACCCGGCGGGGGCCCAGGCCAGGCAGTTGACGCAGCAGGGCCAGGAATACCCTATGGTCGTCGCCAGCCATGAGGGAGACTTCGGCGGCAGGCAAATTTTTCCTGCCAAAGATTTACTTTTGTCCTTGGGCTATGGCATGGGCCTGCCGGCGGCAGCCAGAACCTGCCACAGGTCGGGCTCCTCCAGGCCGAGGCGCCACAAGGCCACGCCGGCCAGGCCTTCCCGGCGGGCCAAGGCCAGCTTGAAGGCGGCGCTGTGGCGGTTTTCGAAGTGGACGATGCGCCGGACGCCCCCGGACCAATAGGAGAAGTAAGGGGCTTGGGCGGTGTCGTCCCACTGGATGGCCACGTTGTTGGCCTGGGCCAGGTTCATGGCCTGGGGAGCGCTCAAGGCCCTGGCGGCCCCGCCGCCGACGGGCCAGTCGTAGCCGTAGGCGGCCAGGCCCAGGACGATCTTGCCCGCCGGCATTTGCCGCCGGGCGTAGGCCACCACCCGCTCCACCCAGGGCAGGGAGGCCACGGGCCCCGGCGATCCGCCGGCCCAGTGCTCATCGTAGGTCATAATAATGATGTAATCCGCCAGCCGGCCCAGTTGGGCGTAGTCAAAGGCGCCCGACCACTGGTGGTGGGGGTCGTCGGCCACCTTGGCGGGCACGGCCACGGTGAGCAGGTAGCCGGAGGGCGCCAGGGCGTCCCGCAGTTCGGCCACGAAGGCCGTCAGCAGGTCCCTATCCCGGGGATCCACGTTTTCCAGGTCTAAATTGATGCCGTCATATTGATGACCCTGCACCAGGCGGAGGATCTCCTGGACAGCCCGGGCCCGGTGGGCCGGGTCCCCCAGCAGGGCCGAGGCGTCGGCCCGGCTGAAGCCCTGGGGGCCGTCGTTGTTGACGACGGCCAGCACCTTCAGGCCCGCCTCCCGGCCCCGGGCGATGAGGCCCGGATCGGGCTGTCCCGACAGGGCGCCGCCGGGATGGAGGCGGAAGCCCACGTGGGCCAGGGCGGAAATTTGCCCATCACCGCTGGTCAAGGGGCGGCCGGCCAGCAGAGGCTGGGCGCCGTAGGCGTAGGCTAGGGCGATGAAGGAGCCGGCGGGAAGGGGGATCTCCTCTCCCGCCAGCCAGGCCAGGAGGCGCCCCAGGGCCGCCGCGGCCTCGGCCCGGGCGGCGGGGGCCGTGGGGGCGAACAAGGAGCCGGGGCGGCCGGCCATGATGCCTACGGAACCCAAGTCCAGGGCCGCTTCCCGGGCCCACGGGGGGATCAGGGACCAGTCACCGAAATCGGGCTTGGCGCCGGCTTCTTCCTGGAGGCGGCTGCCCGCCTGGGCCAGGAGGGCCCGGTGGAGCATGGCCGCCAATTCGGCCCGGTTCAGGGGGCGGTGGCCGTTGAAGGCGCCGGTGGGGGCATCACCCCGGATCAAACCGCCGGCATAGGCGGCGGCTACCCCGGTCCGGCCCCAGGACGGGATGGCGCCGGCGTCGGGAAAGGGCAAGGATCCCCGGGCGTCGCCCGCCAGCCCCAGGCCCCTGGCCAGGATGACGGTGAACTCCAGCCGGGATATGGGCTGATCGGGCTTGAACAAGCCCCCCGGATAGCCTTGGACGATGCCCGCCCGGGCCAAGGGGGCGATGATCTCCCGGGCCCAATGGCCTTGCAGGTCCGTGAAGCCGGCGGCATCGCCCTCGGCGGCGGGAGCGGCCCAGGCCGCGGCAAGGCTGCCGCCGGCGGCCGGCAGGGATGCCGTCAGGACCAGGACCGCCAAGGCCAGGGCCAGGACCCGGCCCCTGACCCCTCCCCCGGCCATCCTCCGGACATTCCACAAGGATTGGGTGCCCAGCATAATTCTTGCGCCTCCCACAACATTCTGTAATATTGCAAAATTCAGGGATGCCAGGAATCGCCCGGTGGGTTCGGCGGAAGGCCTTGGGCCTCCTGCCCTGGGAAGGCTGGGAAAGGCTAGGCCCGGCGCCATGTTCTGCCGTTTGGGCCGGGGCCCGCACTCCCCGGGCGGCGGGGATTTGACATGGGAAAACCGTGCCATTAGCATAGGGGTAAACATAGAAACGTCAAAAAACAGCAAACCCATTGGCCCTGGTCCGGCAACAGTGACGTTGACGGTTTTTCTCACTGGGGCAGCCGGGGGGTATGGCAGTGGCCGGTATAAGCGACAACCTCTACGACATGGTAGCCGAGGCAGCCGCACTGGTTGGCCCGGCAGTGGTGCAGATCGGCCCGGGCCGCTGGGAAAGCAAGGGCCCCGGGGTCCAAGCCCTGGGCTCGGGTATTATCGTCGACGCAGGATACATTCTGACCAATGCCCACGTAGTAGCCAAGGAGCCCCACCCCACCGTCACCTTCATCGACGGCCGGCGGGCCCGGGCGGACGTAGTGGCCGCGGACACCCGGCTGGACCTGGGCGTGCTCCACGTGCCGGGGGTGGAAGATCTGCAGCCTGCCGCCATGGGAGATTCCGAATCCCTGCGGGTAGGCGACATGGTCATTGCCGTAGGCAACCCCTTCGGCTTGGACTGGACGGTCACTTTCGGCGTGGTCAGCGCCTTGGAGCGGTCCATAATCACCAGCAGCAGCACCTTGGACGGCCTCATCCAGACCGACGCCGCCATTAACCCGGGCAACAGCGGCGGGCCGCTGGCCACCTTGGACGGCAAGGTGGTGGGCGTGACCACCGCCATGATGGCGGGGGCCCAAAGCCTGGGATTCGCCATTCCCATCAACTTGGCCCTGCGGGTCTACCGGGAGTTGCGGGACCAAGGCCGGGCCCGGCATCCGTGGCTGGGCATCGAAGGCCAGACGGAGCGCATCGATGCCCAGTGGGTCAAGATGTTCGAACTGCCCTACGCCCGGGGCGCCCTCATCACTAAGGTGGCTCCCGACAGCCCGGCGGAGCGGGCGGGTCTACAGGTGTTCGACCTCATCGTAGCCTGCAACGGCCGGGAAATCTCCTCGGTGGGCAGCCTGCGCCGGGCCATCGAAGGCCTGTCGGTGGGCGAAACGGCATCCCTCAAGGTGCTGCGGGGCGACAACGTCCTCTCCTTGGACGTGAAGATCGAAGAAATTCCGGAGCCTTTCGGCGGCAAGCAGCGCTGAAAAAAGAAGACCTTTAATGGATCGGGCAACGGCGGCGGGTCTCCCGATGGGACCCGCCGCCTTTCCTTTTAATAGCCGGCCCCTGGTCAGGGGCTGTCTTCCTCCAGCCAGACGGACCACAAGCGCTGCCCTTGGTAGTAGCCCGCCGGTTGATAGTTCTTCACCTGGGGCTGGGTGACGTGGTAGCGCACCGGGTGGAACAAGGGCACCCAGGGCACGGCCTTGAAAACGGCGTCCTCCACCTGGCGGTACAGGTCCACCCGCCGGTCTTCATCCGGCAGATTGTGAATCTCCGCCAGCATCAGATCCACTTCCGGCGAGGCGAAGCGGGCCCGGTTGCCCGCCGCCCCCCAGGCCGATGAGTGGAACAAGGGATATAGGAAGTTCTCCCCGTCGGGATAGTCGCCGTACCAGGAAATGATGAAGGCCTGGGCGTCGCCCCGGTCGACGGCCTCATAAAATTCCCGGCTGCTCAAGGTGCGCAGTTCAACCTCGATGCCCACCTTGCCCAGCATTTCAGCCAACTCCCGGCCCAATTGCTGGAAGGCGGGGGACGGCGTCTGGGTGATGGTCAAGGTGAACCCCGTGCCCAGACCGGCCTGGTCCAATAGCTGCTTGGCCTGGAGGGGGTCGTAGCCGGGCAGCTGCCTGTCGGGATCGTAGCCGGCAATGCCCGGGGGAATGGCTCCCTGGGCGGGCACATAGCCCCGGGGCAGCCAGCGGCGCAGCAGGTCCTCCCGGTCGATGGCCATATGGACGGCCATGCGCACCAGGGGATCGGTCAAGGGCGGCGCCTGGTTGTTCAAGGCCAGGTAGTAGACGGCGGGCAGGGTGATTTTGTGCAGGGGCCCCGACCAGCCCAAGGTGTCGGTCAAGTAGCGCAGCTCCGCCGGCGTCAGTTCGACGGCGTGGAGGCGGCCCTCGCTGAAGGCCTGGATCATGGCGGCCCGGTCGGGCATGATGTACCAGCGGATGCTGTCCAAGTAGGGACGCTGCCAGTGATAGTCCCGGTGGGCGGTGAACACCAGCTGCCGGCCCCGCTCCCACCTCTCCAGGCGGAAGGGGCCGGTGCCGGCGGACCCTGGGCCATCGCCCTCCAGAGACCGCAGGGCGGTGCCGTCCACCACCGAGGCGGCGGGCATGGTGAGCCGGTGCAGGAACTGGGCCATGGGCTGCTCCAAGGTGATGCGGATGGTTTTTTCATCCAAGGCTTCCAGGCCGGCTACTTCCCCGGCCAGGCCGGTATGGAAGGCCTGGGCGCCGGCGATGGGAAACAGAACCCATGCTCTCGGGGAAGCCGTCTCAGGCGACAGCAGCCGGGTGAAGCTGAACACCACATCCTCGGCGGAAACTTCCCTGCCGCTGTGGAACTTGACCCCTTCCCGCAAGGTGAAGGTGTAGGTCAAGCCGTCGTCGTCCACTTCCCAGCGGGCCGCCAGGTCGGGCACCAGCCGCCCGTCCGGGGTCAAGGCCACCAGGCCGTTGAACAGCATGGCAATGAGGCGGCTGTCCAGCAGGGTCACCCCATGGGCCGGATCCAAGGTGTGGGGATCCCGGGAAATGGCTTCCTCCCAAATGCCTCCCGTCACACCGTCGGGCCGCTGGGGCAGCCCGGCGCCGGGCAGGAGGCCGCCGCATCCCGCCAGGAGCAGCAGCGCCGACAACAGGGCGCCGGCCACGGCGGCGGTCCACCGGGGCCGGCGGTTCCCGGCCGCAGTCATATGGTTCCCTCCCCGCCGATTTCGCAGACATGTTTATGTTTGTCTTTATGTTTGTCCGCGCTGCGGCAGAACGGGCGCGGCACCAAGGGCACCCGCAGGGCCAAGGGCACCCGCGGCGCCAATTTCAGACAGGCATACGAAGCAGTCGCAGCGAGAACCTACAAGGGGAGGGATGCCCGTGACCAAGGTAAACTGCACCGTTGACGCCTGCGTGTACTGGGAAAAGGGCAACGTCTGCGGCGCTTCGGAGATCACTGTGGCCGCCCTGATGGCTAACGGCCGCAGCGGGCGCCGGGACATGGAGGTGGGCGCCATCGGCGAAAGCAAGGTGGTGCGCACCTCGGCCCAAACCCAGTGCGTAACCTTCAAGCCCCGCCGGCAGAACTGAACCGCCTCACCACCCGACAGAACCACCCAATAAAACGAGACGGCACAACGGTTTCAGCCAGCACAAGCCAGCGCACACAAGCCGGGGACTACGCCCCGGCTCCTTCTTTCGCCCAGGGCCGGCCGCTAGGCCGGGAGCCCGGTGCTCCGGGGCTCCTGAGCTCCGGGACTCTGGGACTCCAGGGCCGGTGAAAATCTGCTGTTAATGGGCTTTGTTTTGATTCCTCATGAGTGAAATAATGGGAATCCGCAAAATCAATACATATACTTCTTGAGCCTATAGGGCGAAATTTTGAGGTTTTGGGTCGTAGGGGTTCAAATTTTGAGGGTGAATTTGGCCTGGATGAAAGCCGATCGGCACAATTTACCCCATCAAGCCCGGCAATAAGGCTGAATTTGGCCTAAAGCCCAGGCACTCCACCCAGTTCCGAGATCCAAAAACTCAAATAGTGCCAGGCAAAGCCCGGATCAGATGCGTCACACTTTGCCCAACGGCGCCGGGATGGGCAATAAAGTGACAAATCTTCAGTTGGAATCGATATCCCAGGGCCAGCTGCCCCCTCGGCAGCATGGCGTCGGCCATTTCGACCGGGACCGGCCGCGGGGCAGATCCGAGGCCGGTGAAATACGTCTGTTGAACGACTTGGTTTTGAGAATCCGCAAAATCTATAGATATACTTCTTGAGCCTATAGGGCGAGATTTTGAGTTTTTGGGTCGTAGGGGGTCGAATTTTGAGGGTGAATTTGGCCTGGATGAAAGCCGATCGGCACAATTTACCTCATCAAGCCCGGCAATAAGGCTGAATTTGGCCTAAAGCCCGGGCACTTGGCCCGGTTCCGAGATCCAAAAACTCAAACAGTGCCAGGCAAAGCCCGGATCAGATGCGTCACACTTTGCGAAGCAGCGCCGGGATGGGCAATAAAGTGACTTATCGGAGCCGTGGCGCTCACAAACTGGCCGCCACCAGGCGGGTCACGTCGGCCAGGCTGCACTGCTCCACCCGGAGGCCGGACTCGCCCCCCGGCCCCAGGATGAGCACCGGCACCCGGTTTTCGGCTGCCTGGGACCAGGCGTAGTCCCCTGACACCACCACCAGCATGTCGCCGCCCACCTGGTCGTGGTCTTGGAGCACCAGGAGCCTGCCCACCAGATCGTCCACCGCTTCTACACCGCGGATGTATCCCGCCTCGCCGGCCTGCCGGCCGTACCATTCGGGTCCGGGATGGTATAGAAAGGCCATCATCCCGGTGGACCGGGGCAGGGAGTACCAGACGGACCTTAGGAAAGCGTCGCCCAGCCATTCCAGCCAGGCTTCCATGGCGCCCTCGGGGGCGTTGCCCTGGCGGATCTGGGTGGCCACGCCGGGAAACCGGTCGATGATGCGCCCGACAAAAGACTGCATCTCCTCGCCGTCCTCCAGGTTGTCCACCCACACCCGGGGCGAGGCGCCGATGAGGTCCGGCCAGTGGATGCCTGCGGCGGGCGACGGCAGGTTGACGGCCAATTCGCACCGGGGCAGGTCGTCGTTGGCCTGGACCACCCAGTCAAGTTCGGCATGGGGCAGGAGGCTGAGCCACATCTTGTCCCGCTGGGAAGCCCGGCGGGGCAGCCATTGGTCCCCGGCCTGCCGCCGGACGGCGGCGGGGTCGCCGTCACCGGCCAGGCCGCTGCTGAGGAGGTAGGCGACGGAATGGCCGGGATCCCGCCGATCCAGCCCGGAGCAATGGCCCACCCGGACGCCCAGCCGGGCCATGGCCTTCAAGTTGGGTGCCTCCACCTTGGGGCCGTTGCCCTCGCCGTCATAGAAATCCAGTGAATCGGCTCCCAGTCCCTGGGCCACAACCCAGATGACATGGCGGGCCGGCGGCTGGTTCAGCCCGGTCAACTCCTCAGCCAAAATCAACAACTCCTTCAGCCTAAGCTTTGGGCAAGCTCAAGGCTAAGCTTTGGGCAAGGTCAAGGGAATCCCCTGCCGGCACAAGGGGCACTCCTCGGGGGCCCAATCGGCCACGGTGGTGGACCAGACGCTGAGCAGGGGCACGTCCAGGGCGGCGGTGCCGCCGCTCCGGTCGATCAAGACGCCCGCCGCCACGATGTCGCCCCCGGCGGCCCGGACGGCCTCTATGGCGGCCCGCAGGGATCCGCCGGTGGTCAGCACGTCTTCCACCATGACCACCTTTTCGCCGGGCTCCAGCCGGAACCCCCTGCGCAGGGCCATGGCCGGACCGGCACCGGCGTCGCCGGGAGGGGTCTTTTCGGTGTACATGGCCCGCAGGCCCAGATGGCGGGCCGTTTCATAAGCCAGGATGACGCCGCCCATGGCGGGGCCGATGACCGTGGCGGCCCCGTAGGGCCGGAGCAGGTCGGCCAGCAGGCCGGCGGCCTCTCCCGCCAGGGCGGGGTGTTGAAACAGCAGGGACAGGAGGAAAAAACGGTCGCTGTGGCGGCCTGAGGTGAGGCGGAAATGGCCTTCCTGCATGGCCCCGGAACGGTTGAGGGCCTCCTGCAGGCGTTGGGCGGCTTCGCAGGCCCCGGCCCTTTCGTTCATCCCGGTGTTCATGGGCTGCCTATCCCCTTTCATTCTGCATCCCCGTCCCGGCCGCCCATGCGGGCCAGCACCTGCCGGGCGGCAGCGGCGGGATCGTCGGCCCGGGTTATGGGCCGGCCCACCACCAGGAAGTCGGCCCCGTCGGCCAGGGACTGCTCCGGGGTGCCGCTGCGGCCGTGATCCCTGCGGCCCTCGGCTCCGGTGGTCACCACGATGCCCGGGCAGACGTAGAGCAGTTGGTCGCCGAAGGTTCCCCGCAAGACGGGCAGGTCGGCGGGGCTGCAGACGATGCCGTCCACCCCGGCGGTCAATGCCTGCTCGGCCCGGCGTAATACAGCTTCACCAATGGTCCCCCCGTTGCCGGCTGCGGCCCACGCCTCGGGCGACCAACTGGTGAGCACCGTCACCGCCACCACCAAAGGAGGCCGCCCGTCGCCGCTGCGGGCCCCCTCGCAGGCGGCGGCCATCATGTCGGGGCCGCCTGCCGCATGGACGGTGAACATGAAGGCCTCCAGCCGGGCCAGGGCGGCGGCCGCCCGCCGCACCGTGGTGGGAATGTCGTGGAGCTTCAAATCTACGAAAACATCACAGCCCCGCTCTTGGAGCCGGGCCACCGCCTCGGGTCCTGCGGCGGTGAACAATTCCAATCCTACCTTATAGCGGTGCACTTCCGGGGCCAGTTGGTCCACCAGGGCGGCGGCGTCGTCCCATTGGGGCACGTCCAAGGCCACCAGGAGCCGGTCCCGGGCTTGGGCAGGCTTCATGCAGGCTCTCCCCTCTCGCCGTCCCCGGGCGGGGGGCCGACCAGGTGGAGGGGCTCCCCCCACAGCCGCCCGCCGGCGGCGTTTTCCACGTAGCGGTTGTCGGCCATAAGGCCGTTGTAGGCGATGCGGCCGCCCACCAAGGTGAGGACCACCCGGGCGGGCAGGCGGCGCCCCGTCATGGGTGTGTTGCGGCCCCGGGAGAAGAAGGCCACTGGGTCCACCAGCCACCAGGCATGGGGGTCGATGACCACCACGTCGGCCGGCGACCCCGGCGCCAGGGTGCCCCCGGGCAGCCCCAAGATCCGTGCCGGCACCGTGGACATAAGCCGCAGCAAGCGGGGCCAATCCATCAATCCCGGGGTGATCAAGGCCGCCACCGATGCCGACAGCCCCGTCTCCAGGCCGGAAATGCCGAAGGCCGCCTCCTCGTAAGGCAGGCTTTTATCCTCCCGGTGATGGGGCGCGTGGTCCGTGGCAATGCAGTCTATCACACCGTCCAACAAGGCCTGGATCAGGCTCTGCCGGTCCTCCTCGCCCCGCAGGGGCGGGTTCACCTTGGTTACCGGGTCCCGGCCCCACTTGTCCAACTGGGCATCGGCGGTAAGGAGGAGGTGATGGGGAGTGACTTCCGCCGTGACGGGCACGCCCCGCTCCTTGGCGGCCGCCAGCACCTTCACCGTGGCGGCGGCGCTGACATGCTGCACATGGAGGCGGGAGCCGGTGACGGAAGCCAGCACACAGTCCCGGGCCGCCAGGGCCGCTTCGCTTTCCGGCGGGTATGGAGGCAATCCCAGCCGCTCCGAGGCCGGGCACGGATGGGCCACGCCGCCCGCCGTCAGGGCGGGATCTTCGGTGTGTTGGGCTACGGGAACCCCCAGGTCCCGGGCCTGGAGGAGGGCCGCCCGCATGAGGCCGCTGTCGGCCACGGGCAGGCCGTCATCGGTGAACACCACGGCGCCGGCGGCCCGCAGTTCCGTCAGGGGCGCCAGTTCCCGGCCCTGGAGGCCGCGAGTGACGGCGGCGGCGCCGTACACCCGGACGATCCCTTCCTTGGCCGCCCGGTCCAAGACGGACTCCAGCAGCCGGGGATCGTCCAGGGGCGGCTGGGTGTTGGGCATGAAGCAGACGGTGGTGTAGCCCCCCGCCGCAGCGGCGGCGGTGCCGGAAACTATGTCTTCCTTATGCTCCTGGCCCGGCGTCCGCAGGTGGACGTGGATGTCCACCAGGCCGGGGCCGATGATGCAGTTGGATACATCCCAAACTTGGGCATCGCTTTCGGCGGGCGCCAGTCCGGGTCCCACGGCGGCGATGCTGCCGTCTTCGATGACCAGGTCGGCCACGGCGTCCAAATTCGACGACGGGTCGATGACCCGGCCGCCCGTCAAGATGACACGCCCCACGGCCTACCCCTCCTTCGCCCTGCCTCCCGGACGTCAAGGACATCCCGCGGCCGGCCCACATATGCTGTGCCAGCAAGCCCTCAGGGGGAGAGGACGGGTGGCCGTCTTGACCAGCCTACGGCGCGGGCGTTCGACGGGACGCAGCATGAGCAGAGAAGCAAGTCTACGGGTATTGTTCAATCTTTATCAAAAGCACCGCCACCAGCTTACCCCGGCCCAGCGCCGGACGGCAAAGGCCCTCCTGCGGGAAGCCCGGGCGGGCACCCTCACCCGCGCCCGGGCCATGGCCAGGAGCAACGCCCTGGTGGCCGGCACAGGCCTGACGCCGGCCCAGGCGTGGCGGCGGCTCCGTTTTTCACCCTACTACCGGCATGTCCTCAATGTTCTGGCAGATTGACCAAGCCTAGGCAAAGCTGCAGCAGCGCCATGCGCACGTAGACGCCGTTTTGCGCCTGGCGAAAGTAGGCGGCCCGGGGATCGTCGTCCACCCCAGGGTCGATCTCGCCGGCCCGGGGCAGGGGGTGGAGGACGATGGCCTCGGGGGCCATGACCCCCATGATCTCCTGGTCGATGACGAAGCGGCCGTAGGCCGCCTTGTATTCCTCCTCCGACGGGAAGCGCTCCCGCTGGATGCGGGTCTGGTAAAGCACCTGGGCCGCCGCGGCCGCCTCCCGCAGGTCATCCACCTGCCGCCAGTGGACGCCCCGCTGGGCGACGAAAGACAATACCTCCTGGGGCATGGGGACGCCGGGGGGCGCCACCAGCAGCAGCTCGATGTCGTCGTAGTTGCTCAGCATGTAGGCCAGGGAGTGAACTGTCCGCCCGTAGGCCAGGTCGCCGATGAGGGCCACCTTCAGCCCGTCCACCCGGCCGCACTCTTTGTGGATGGTGTACAGGTCCAGCAGGGCCTGGGTGGGGTGCTCGCCGGGGCCGTCGCCGGCGTTGATGATGGGCACCGACGCCACCCGGGCCGCCGCGGCCGCCGAGCCTTCCTCAAAGTGGCGCAGCACCACCACATCGGCGTAGCCCGACACCACCCGGATGGTGTCTTCCAAGGACTCCCCTTTGATGGCGGAAGAAAATTCCCGGGCGTTTTCTGTGGTGATCACCTGGCCGCCCAGGCGCAGCATGGCCGTCTCGAAGGAAAGGCGGGTGCGGGTGCTGGGCTCATAAAAAAGGCTGGC
The DNA here is from genome assembly GCA_035303785.1 of Sphingobacteriaceae bacterium. GTDB lineage: Bacteria > Bacillota > Sulfobacillia > Thermaerobacterales > RSA17 > DATGRI01. The sequence goes on along the minus strand of DATGRI010000036.1, from coordinate 29,701 downwards.
CATGATGCGGCCCCGCAAGGGTTCTTCGCCCGGCATCACCGCCAGCTTTCTCTCCGTCTCTTCCACTAAATTGAACAAGTGCTCCAGTTGAACCCGGTTGAATTGGCGGGCGCTCAAGACATGACGCAAGGAGGACGCCCCTCTCGCCAGGCATTGGCAAACTATGCCCATTTCCACGGCCAAGTATACTACACCGGCCGGACAGGCTGGAGGGATCTGTACGAGGTGTTTTTATACCCGGGTTCGACTAGGCAGGTAAACTTACCGGCGGGAGGAATCCTTCCATTATCTGGCACGAGAAGTTTGCCCGGCCCCGGGAGGCAGGATTCCATGTCCGGCAGGACAACCCGGCGCCGCCGGCAGGCGGCCCGCCTGGGGGAAATCATGGCCGCCGCCTATTTGACCCGGCGGGGTTTCCGGGTGGTGGCCCGCAACGTCCATTCCCGCTACGGGGAAATCGACCTGGTGTGCCGGGGGCCCGGAGACGGGCCCCCTTGGGTGTTCGTGGAGGTGCGCACCTACCGGAGCGCCCGCTTCGGGCGCCCCGAGCTATCCTTGACCCCGCAGAAAATCCACCGGCTGCGCCGCCTGGCGGCCCACTATTTGGCCGCCCTGGGACGCCCCGGGGATCCTTTCCGCCTGGATGCGGTGACCATCTACTGGCCGCCTACCGGGGAGCCGCCCCAGGTGCAGCACTGGCCGGGCATCGGCTGAGCCGGACCCGGAGCCTTCGATCCATGGGGCACCGCACCAACTCGGCGCTGCCGGCTCAGCCTGCCAAGGCTTCCTTCAGAGCAGCGGCGGTAACGTTCCAGTGGGAAGCATGCCAGACGGCCCGGCCGTCCTTCACCAGGATGGCCTGGGGGCTTTCGTGCTTGACCCCCAACTGCTCGGCCACGGTGTTGGAAATGGGCCGGTCCTCCTGGACGATGAGGTAGCCGGCGGCGAACCTGCCCTCCTGGGACTGGGCCAGGAAACCGCTGAATTCCTCCATGGCCGCCGCTGAAATGGGGCAAGTGGCGCTGTGCTTGAAGATGAACACCGGCTCCTGGTTCGACCGCTCCATCAGTTCCTGCAATGCCTGTTCACTGTTGAGCCTCCGGGCATTGACTGCCACCGGCACATCCCCTCTCCTGAAACTGTTCTTTGAAGCCACTAACATGGGCTTCCATTTTATGGTAATCTACTGATGGGCCGCCCTCCCTTAGGCGGTATTGTAGCCGAGCCGGGGAGGGCAAGGAAGGGAGGAGGTCCCTTTGGTCACCCGCCTGGTCAGCGGCGCCCTCTGGGGCGTAGAGGGGTACCAGGTCAGTGTGGAAGTTGACGTAAGCCGGGGCCTGCCGGCCTTCGACATTGTCGGGCTGGCGGGGCCGCCGGTGCGGGAGGCCCGGGAGCGGGTGCGGGCCGGCATCAAGAACGCCGGCTACGATTTTCCTCTGGCCCGGATCACCATCAACCTGGCCCCCGCCGACCTGCCCAAGCGGGGGACCGGCTTCGATCTGGCCATCGCCCTGGGCATCCTGCACCAGACAGGCCAGATACCCGGCGGCCGCTGGCAGAACCTGGCCCTCCTGGCCGAGTTGTCCCTGGACGGCACCCTGCGGCCCATCCGGGGCCTGGTGCCCATCCTGCACCACTTGGGGCGCCGGGGCGTCCCCGGGGTGGTTATGGGCATGGACGAAGCCGGTTCGGCCCATCTGCTTCCCGACCTGGAAATCATCACCCTGCCCAACCTGGAAGCCGTCTGCCGCTGGATCCGCCAGGGCTGCTCCCCCATGCCCAGGCCAGAGCCCCGGCCCCCTCAGCCGGACTGCAACAGCCCGCCGGACCAATCAACGGACTACCAGGATCTGGCCCACGTGGAAGGCCACCGGCACGCCCGCAGGGCCCTGGAAATCGCCGCGGCGGGCGGCCACAACCTGCTGCTCATAGGCCCTCCGGGCACAGGCAAGAGCACCCTCGCCCAGGCCTTGCCGGGCATCCTGCCCAGCCCCACCAAGGAGGAAGCTTTGGAAATCGTCACGGTGTACAGCGCCGCCGGCCAGGAGCCCCCCATGACGGCCGGCGGATCCATCAGGCGACCCTACCGGGCGCCCCATCACACCATGCCTCCCACGGCCATGGTGGGGGGAGGCGCCATCCCCGAGCCGGGGGAGGTCTCCCTGGCCCACCGGGGCGTGCTGTTTCTGGACGAATTGGCCCAATTTCAAAGAAGCACTCTGGAGGCCCTGCGGGAGCCCCTGGCCGAGGGCTGGGTCACCGTGGCCCGCCTCCAGGGCTCCTGCCGCCTGCCCGCCGTGGTCAGCCTGGTGGCCGCCATGAACCCGTGCCCCTGCGGCCACCGGGGCGACGCCGACTTCCCCTGCCGCTGCACCGACCTGGCGGTGCGGCGGTACTGGGCCACTTTGTCGGGACCCATGCTGGACCGCCTGGACATCCATGTGCCCTTGGCCCGGCCGGCCTGGACCGACGTTTTTTCCCAGGCGCCGGCGGAAAGCAGCGCCCAGGTGCGGAGCCGGGTGGAGGAAGCCCGGCAGATCCAGCGTCATCGCCTCCAGCGGTACGGCCTCCAGTGCAACGCGGAAATGGGCCGCCAGCAGTTGGAGCGCTACTGCCGGCCCGACGGGGAAGGACGCCTCCTGCTCCAGGAGGCCTACCGGAAAAAGGGGCTCACCATGCGGGGCTATTACGGCGCCCTCAAGGTGGCCCGCACCATCGCCGACCTGGAGGGCTGCCAGGAGGTCACCGCCGACCACATCGCCCAGGCCCTGGACCTGCGCCGCCTGGACCAAATCCAAGGCTACTACCACTTGAACGAACGCCGGTGATGGGGCGAGGGTCCGAACCGGCTGATGGCCTGCCGGTGCTCCTGGGTGGGGTAGCCCTTATGGCGGGCGAAGCCGTATTGGGGGGCGCGCCGGTGGAGGGCCAGCATGAGCCGGTCCCGGTGGACCTTGGCCACCACGGCGGCGGCGGCGATGGAGTTGCTCAAGTTGTCGCCGCCCACCAGGGCCTCCTGGGGAAGGGGCAGGCCGGGAATGGTAAAGCCGTCCACCAGAACCGCTTGCGGCCTGACCGGCAGGCGGCCCACCGCTCGGGCCATGGCCGCCAGGCCCGCCCGGTGGATATTGAGCCGGTCCACCCGGGCGGCGGGAGCTGCGGCTACGGCCACCGCCAGAGCCCGGGCCAGGATCAGCCGGTACAGCCGCTCCCGGCGGCGGGCGTCCAACAGCTTGGAATCTTTCAGACCGGGGAGATATGCGTCGGGCTCCAACACCACGGCGGCAGCCACCACGGGCCCTGCCAGGGGACCCCGGCCCGCTTCATCCACCCCGGCCACCAGCCGCAGGCCGCGGCGCCAAAATCGGAGTTCGTGGGCAAAGCGCTGCCGGTAGGCCGCCCGCTCTTCCTGCTCCCGCTGCCACCTTCGCCGGGCCTGTTCGGCCAGGGATCGGCAGCCGCGGCGGGGATCGGCGGCCAAGGCTTCCATGAGCCGGGGCAGATCTTCAAAAGGTGCTTCCCGCACCAGCCTGTTCAGATGGGATAGGGGCAGACGATGAAAATGACTGGGATCCGGTGTCCTCATGGTCCTAAGGACTGAAGCCGGCGGGGCCGGCCCGGGGTGAAACTTCACCGGCGCTTTGCCGCTCCTCGGCCGGAAAGACGTCGGTGGTGGGCGTCTTGATCCGCCGGACGTTGGTGGGGGGCCACCAGACGACGAAGGCCCGCCCCACCACCAGGTTCATGGAGACGGTGCCGAAGGAGCGGCTGTCTTCGGAATTGATCCGGTTGTCCCCCAGGACGAAAATGTGCCCGGGGGGCACGATGCGTTCGGGCATGTCGCCCCGATCCCGGTTCAGCACATAGGGCTCGGAGATCAATTCCCCGTTCACATACAGGCGGCCGCCCTCGATGCGCACCCGGTCGCCGGGCAGGGCCACCACCCGCTTGATGAAGTCCTTGCTGGGGTTCATGGGGTAGCGGAAGACGACGATGTCCGAACGGCGCAGATTGCTCAACCGGTAGACCAGTTTGTCCACCAGCAGGTACTCGCTGTCGTGGAGGGTGGGATGCATGGAAGTGCCTTGCACCAGGAAGGATTCCACTACGAACATGCGCAGCAGAAATGCCAGGATGAAGGCAATAAGAACGGTTTCTAATATCTCCCGCAGCCAATGCTTGCCGCGGTCGGTGCCGGCCAATTCTTCCAATACATCGGGCCCTCCCCGCTGCAACGGCCCAAGCTTCAGCGGCGTTCTTTAATGCGGGCTGCCCGGCCGCGACGACCGCGCAAGTAATACAGCTTGGCCCGGCGGACCTTGCCGCGGGTGACCACTTCCAGCTTGTCGATTACGGGCGCATGGACGGGGAAAGTACGCTCCACCCCTACGCCGGAAGCGATGCGGCGCACGGTGAAGGTCTCCGTCAGGCCGCTGCCCTGCCGGGCGATGACCGGACCCTCGAACACCTGGATCCGCTCCCGGTTGCCTTCCCGTACCTTGACGTGGACCCGGACGGTGTCGCCGGGCTTGAAGTCGGGGATGTCATCTCTCAGTTGTTCCTGTTCAAGGCTGCGCAGCCAAGACACCACGGCAGCCTCCTTTCTGCTTGCATGGGGGAAACACACCGGCAATTATACCACACCCGCCGGAGGGCAAGCACATTTTACCGGGTGTTCTCGTCTTTCTCCCCTGCCCCCGCCCCTTCCGCGCCGGCTTGGGCCAGAAAGTCCAAGTCCTCGGGGGTTAGTTGGGCGGCGGCCAGCAGGTCGGGCCGTCGCTCCCGGGTCCGGAGCAGGGCCTGCTGGCGGCGCCAGCGCCGGATGGCCCCATGATCCCCCGACAGGAGGATGGGCGGCACCGAAACCCCCTGGAATGTGCGGGGCCGGGTGTATTGGGGGCCTTCCAGCAACCCCGCGGCAAAGGACTCCTGCTCCACCGACTCGGCGGTGCCCACGGCCCCGGGCAGCAGCCGCACCACGGCGTCGATGACCACCAAGGCGGGGATCTCGCCCCCGCTCAAGACGTAATCGCCGATGGACAGCTCCTCGGTGGCCAGGTGGGTCCGGACCCGTTCGTCCACCCCTTCATAGCGGCCGCACAGCAATACAATATGCCCTGCCTGGGCCAGTTCCCGGGCCTTGGCTTGATTGAACACGGGGCCTTGGGGATCCAGCAGGATGACGCGAGGCTCCGCCCGGCCGGGTTCTGCCCCTTGGGCCGCCTGTTCCCGGATGGCGTCCACGGCCCGGAAAAAGGGTTCGGGCTTCATGACCATGCCGGGGCCGCCCCCGTAGGGGGTGTCGTCCACGGTCCGGTGGCGGTCGGTGGTGAAGTCCCGCAGGTTGTGGACATGGAGGTCCACAATGCCCTTGGCGGCCGCCCGGGCGGGAATGCCCTCCGACAGGCCGCCGGTGATGATGCTGGGGAAAATGGTCACAACATCAATGCGCATTTTCAGCCGTCTCCGGCAGCAGGTCGTCCAGCATGCCGGGGATGGGGTCCACCACGATGCGCCCCGCCGGCAAGTCGACGGTGACAAACTCCTTGACCATGGGCACCAGAGCCCGCCGCTCCCCCGCCGCCACCTCGATGACGTCATTGCCGGGACCGGGATGGACGGCCGCCACCCGGCCCACGGGGTCGCCGCCGGCGGCAGTGTAGACGGGCAGGCCCACCAGGTCATCCACATAGAAGGTGTCGGGGGGCACGGGATGCCGGTCCTGCCGGCGCACCTTCAGCAAGGCGGACCGCAGCAGTTCCGCTTCATCCCGGGTGTCCACACCTTCCAGGGAGACGATCAGCATTTGCCCCCGGTAAGGACGCACCGACCGGACTGTCACCCACCGACCGGACAGAGGGGAGCCCGAAGGCGGCTCCAGATAAACCGACAGGCCCGGCTGCAGCCTTTCGGGGAAATCGGTGAGGGGCAATAAACGCATATGGCCCCGCACACCGTGGGGGGCCGTCAGCCGGCCGATGGCGACTTCGGGCGGCGGCAGATCATTCAGCCACCTCCACCTCCACCCGCCGGCCGTCCAGTTGACCCATGGCCCGGGCCAAGGTGCGGACGGCCCGGACGGTGCTGCCGTGGCGGCCGATGACCTTGCCGATGTCCTCCGGGTCTACGTGGATGGTTACCACGACGGCCTCATCGGTCTCCTTGGCCTCCACCGACACCGCGTCCAGGTTGTCCACCAGGGCGCGGACCAGGTATTCCACCAAGTCCCCGATGGCCTCGGGCCCCTTGTTCTGGGCCAGTACACCCGACACCGGCCCTTAGGCCTCCTGCTGCTCCGGGGCGGGCGAAGCCTGGTCTTCCCCGGCGGTTTCAGCGGCGCCCCCGCGGAACTTGGCCATGATGCCCAACTGACGGAACAGGTTCCTTACGGTCTCGGTGGGCTGGGCGCCCTGCCGCAGCCAGTTTAGGGCCCGCTCCTCGTCCACTTTCACTTCGGCGGGCACGGCCGTGGGGTTGTAATGGCCCAACGTCTCAATGAAGCGGCCGTCCCGGGGCGAGCGGCTGTCGGCCACCACCACCCGGTAGCGCGGCTGACCCTTGCTGCCGACCCGCTTCAACCTGATCTGGGTAGCCATGAGGCCGACCCCCTTTCTGCACGAAATGAGTCATCATCAAAATTTAAAAGGCAAGCCGGGGAGGCGGGGAAAGCTCTTGCCCCCCTTGGCGCCTTTGGCCTTCTTGCTCCCTTTGGCTCCCTTGGCCCGTTTGCCCTCTTTGGCGCTTTTCCTGCCGGGGCCGCCGGCGCCGCCGCCGGTCAACTGCCGGACCAACTGCTTGGTCTCGTTGAACTGCTTCAGCAGCCGGTTGACGTCCTGGACGGTGGTGCCGCTGCCCCGGGCAATCCGCTTGCGGCGGCTGGAGTTGATGATGGACGGGTTCCGCCGCTCCTCCGGGGTCATGGATTGGATGATGGCTTCCACCCGGGTCAACTGGCTTTCGTCGATCTGCAGGTCCCGCACTTGCTTCATGGGACCCATGCCGGGCAAGAGGGACAAGATTTGGTCCATGGGGCCCATCTTGCGCATTTGCTGCAATTGGCCCAGGAAGTCCTCCAGGTCGTACTTGTCGTCCTGAAGGCGCTGGGCGATGCGCTGAGCCTCCTGGGCGTCCACTTCCCGCTGGGCCCGCTCCACCAGGGTGAGGACATCGCCCATGCCCAGGATGCGGGAAGCCATCCGTTCGGGGTGGAAGGGCTCCAAGGCCTCCATCTTCTCCCCTGTGCCCACGAACTTGATGGGGCAGCCGGTGACGGCCCGCACGCTGAGGGCGGCGCCGCCCCGGGTGTCGCCGTCCAGCTTGGTCAAGATCAAGCCCGTCAGTTGGAGGGCGCCGTGGAAGCTCTCGGCCACCGCCACCGCTTCCTGGCCCGTCATGGCGTCGATGACCAGAAGCACCTCGTGGGGCTTCACCTGCTGGAAGATGCCCTGGAGTTCGGCCATCAACTGGTCGTCCACGTGGAGGCGGCCGGCGGTGTCGATGATGACCGTGTCCCGGCCCGCCTTGACGGCATGGGGAATGGCGGCCGTCGCCACGGGAATGGGGTCCACCGGCTCGCCGGGAGCAGCCCCCGTGTCCATAGGGGTGAACACGGGCACCTGGATGCGGGCGCCAAGTTGCTGCAGCTGGTCCACGGCAGCCGGACGCCGGGTGTCGGCGGCCACCAGCAGGGGCCTGCGCCCCTCCCGCTGCAGGTGGAGGGCCAGCTTGGCGGCAGAGGTGGTCTTGCCCGAGCCCTGCAGGCCGGCCAGCATGATGACGGTGGGCGAGCCGCCCGAGGCCAGCTTGGCCTGGCCGCCGCCCATGAGTTCCGTCAGTTCGTCGTGGACGATCTTGATGACCTGCTGGCCGGGCGTCAGGCTGCCCAGCACCTCTTCGCCCACGGCCCGCTCCCGCAGGCGTTCGATGAAATCTTTCACCACGCGGAAGTTGACGTCGGCCTCCAGGAGGGCCAGGCGCACTTCCCGCAGTGCTTGATTTACGTCGGCTTCCGTAAGGCGGCCGCGGCCCCGCAGGCGCCGCAAAACCCCCTGCAGCCGGTCACTCAGCGAACTAAACAAGGCGTCCCTCCATTACGCACCGACTATAGCGCAAGGGAATAGGGGCGTCAACGAAATGCCGCTCCCCTAGGGGCTTTCGTCCAGGCCGCTGAAGAGGGCCGAAACGAAATCCTGGGGCGAGAAGGGGATCATGTCCGTCATGCCTTCCCCCAGGCCCACCAATTTCACCGGCAGGCCCAATTCCCGCTGGACGGCCAGGACAATGCCGCCCTTGGCGGTGCTGTCCAGCTTGGTCAGGATGATGCCCGTCACCCCCAGGGCTTCGTGGAACATGCGGGCCTGGACCAGGGCGTTCTGGCCCATGGTGGCGTCCAAGGTGAGGAGAATTTCGTGGGGCGCCCCCTCCTGGGCCTTGCCGATGACCCGCCGGATCTTTTCCAATTCAGCCATCAAGTTCACCTGGGTATGGAGGCGGCCCGCCGTATCCACCAGCACCACGTCCACGCCCCGGGCCCGCCCCGCCTGCACGGCATCGAAGGCCACCGCCGCCGGGTCGGCCCCCTGCTGCTGGCGGATGACGTCCACCCCCAGCCGCCGGCCCCACACCACCAACTGCTCCACGGCGGCGGCCCGGAAGGTGTCGGCGGCGGCCAGCAGGACGGAGTAGCCGTCGTTCTGGAGGCGGTGGGCCAGCCGGGCCACGCTGGTGGTCTTGCCGCTCCCGTTGACGCCCACCACCAGGACCACGTTAAGCCGTCCCTTCTCGATGTTCAGGGGCTCGGGCTCGGCGCCGACAAGTTCTTCCACCCGCCGGCGCAGGCCCTCCAGCACTTCCTGGCCGCTGCGGGCCCTGTCCAGGCCCGCCTGCCGCAGATCGTCCAGGAGGTCCATGGTGGTGGCCACGCCCACGTCGGCGGTGATGAGGGCTTCCTCCAGGCGGTCCAGCATTTCTGCGGCGTCGCCGTCCCTGGACAGCTGGAGCCGCTGGGTGATGGCCTGGCGGGTCTTGGCCAGCCCGGCCCGGAGCCGTCCCCAAAGGCCTGCGCGACCCGAACCTTGCTCTTGATTCAACGGTGCATCCTCCTCATTGGGCGCCGGCAGCGGCATCGGCCATGCGCACGGCCACCAGTTGCGATACCCCCGCTTCGCCCATGGTCACCCCGTACAGGCAGTCGGCGGCGGCCATGGTGATCTTCCGGTGGGTGATGATGATGAACTGCACCTGCCGGCTCAACCGGGACAAGTATTGCACAAACCGTCTTTGATTCACTTCGTCCAAGGCCGTGTCTATTTCGTCCAGCACGCAGAAAGGCGTGGGCTTCACTTCCAAAAGGGCGAACAGGAGGGCGATGGCCGTCAAGGCCCGCTCACCCCCCGACAGCAGGGACAGGTGCTGGAGACGCTTGCCGGGCGGCTGGGCCACGATATCCAGCCCGGCGTTCAAAAGGGTGCCGGCGTCATCGGCATCGTCCCCGTCATCACTCCCGGCCTCAGGGCCGGCCCCTGCCCCATCGCCGCCATTCTTTGCGGCGCCCGCCGCAGGCACCAGGGCCAGATCGGCCCGGCCGCCGCCGAACAACTCCTGGAAGACGGCGTTGAACCGTTCCCGCAGCCGGTGGAAGGCGTCCATGAAGAGGACCTCCATGCGGCTTTCCAGCATGGACAGGGCTGCCCGCAGGCCTTTGGCCGCTTCGGACAAGTCGGCGTACTGGTGGCTGAGGAAGGCCTCCCGGCCCACCAGTTGGGACAGCTGGGCTTCCGCCAGGGGGTTCACCTCGCCCAGGTCCGCCAGCTGCTGCCGCAGTTCCCGGACCCGGCGCTGGCGCTCCCGCAGCTGGCCGGGTGTCAGCAGGGCGTCTTCTCCCAGGGTCTCGCCGGCTGCTTCCCAGTCCCCGGGCAGGTCCTGCCACTGGGCCAGTTCCTCCCGGGCCTGCTCCAACTGGGCCTGGCGCCGCTCCAGTTCCACCTGGTGGCGGTACAATTCTTCCCGGGCTTCCTCCACCTTTTGCCGAAGGCCGGCCACCGCCTCCTCCCAGGAGCGGATCAAGGCCGCGGCCTCCTCCCGCTCCCGGCGCCCCTCCTCCAACTCCCGGCGGAGGGCTTCCTGCCGCTGGGCATAGGCGGCCACTTCCCGCCGTGCGGCCTGGAGCCCCTCCCCGGCGGCCCGGCGGCGCTCCGCCAGTTCCCCCAGCTGCTGCTGCCGCTCCGTGACGGCCTGCTCCATGCGGCGCCGCTCGTCGCCGGTCCGGCGGTGCACCGCCAGCATGGCGTCCAGCCCCTGGCGGGCCCGCTCCAGTTCCAGCAGGCCTGCTTCCCGGGCTGCGTGGGCGGCCCGGCTCTCCTCTTCGGCCTGGGCCAGGGCTTTTTCCCGGCCGGCCAGGCGGGTCCGGACCTCCTCCATCTCCCGAGCCGTGCGGCCGGCTTGGTCCCGGGCAGCCTCCACCTGCACCGCCAGTTCCGCCGCGGCGGCCGCCAACTGCTCCTGCTGGGCTGCTAAGGCGGCCACTTCCCGCTGGGTGCGGTCCTGCTGGGCCTTCAATTCCTCCAGCCGGCCGGCGGTCTGCAGCCGGCGGCTTTCCAGCCTGCGGCATTCTTCGTCGGCCTGGGCCACCGCCGCCGTCATCTGGGCCAAGGCGGCCCGGACGGCTTCTTCCTTTTGTTGAACCGCCGCCAGTTCTGACCGGGCCGCGGCCAAGCGGCCGGACAACTCCTCCAGGAGGCGACGGCGGGCCAGCAGCCCCGACTGGCGCCCGCTGCTGCGGCTGCCGCCGCTGATGGCGCCCCCGGCATGAACCAGGTCGCCGTCCAAAGTAACCACCCGGTAGCGGAAATCGCCCTTGCGGGCCGCCTTCCGGGCGGCGGCCAAATCTTCGGCCACCAAGGTGCGGCCCAAGAGGTGGACCATAGCCGGCTCCAGCTGGGGGTCGAAGGAAACCAGGGACAGGGCCCAGCCCCGGATGCCCGGCTCCTGACCCAGTCGCCGGTGGGCCGGAGCAGGCCCGGCGGCGGCCAGGCCGTCCAAGGGCAGGAAGGTGGCCCGGCCCAAGTTCCGGCGCTTCAATTCTTCCACGGCCCGCTGGGCGCCCCGGCCCGTTTTGGTTACCACGTTTTGGGCGGCGGCCCCCAGGGCGGCTTCCAAGGCTTCTTCATATTCGGCGGGGATGGTCAATAGTTCGGCCACGGTGCCGATGACGTCGCTGAAGGCAGGGTCCCCCTGCCGCTGTCCCGCCATGACGGCCCGCACGCCCCGGCCGTAGCCTTCGTACTCCCGCTGCATGTCCTGGAGCACCGCCAGGCGGGACTCCAGGGCGCCGGCGGCTTCCTGGGCCTTGAGGACCCCTTGCTCCTTCACCGCCAGCAGGGCGGCCTGCTCATCCCGCCGGCGCTGCCGGCGGTCGCGCTCCGCCAGGGCCTGGTGCAAGGCCTCCTGGGCGGCGGCCAGTTCCCGCTCCGCCTGGGCCACCTGATCCGTCAAGGCGGCGGCCGCCGCCGCCAGTTCGGCCCGGCGGCCCTCTCCTTCCCAGCGGCGGTCCTGCAATTCCTGGAGCCGGGCCGCCAGGCGGGCCGCCTCCTCCTGGCTGCGGCCGTGCTCTTCCATCAAAGCCATCAATCGCTGTTGGGCGGCCCGGATCTCTTCCCGCACGACGGCCAGCCGGCGGTCGGCCTCGGCCGCCGCCTCTTCCCGGCGGGCCAGTTCCTCTTCCCGCCGGGCCACCTGCCGGGCCAGCAGCTCCGCTTCGGAATGGTCCACTTCCGCCTGGCGCCCCAGTTCCATCAAACTCTCGGTCAACCGGGCGATCTCCCGGTTCAGGCGATCTTCCTCGGCGTCCAGATGCTGCAGACCGGCCTCGGCCAGGCGGACGCCGGACCGGGCTTCTTCCAAGCGGGGGGTCAAATCATCGAGGGTCTGCCGGAGGGCGGCCAGCCGGTCGTCCACGTCATCGAGCCGTCGCCGGGCTGAAGCCAGTTCCGCCTCCCCTGCCTGCAGTTCATCCCGGGCCGCGGCCAGTTGAGCCTGAGCGGCGGCCACTTTGTCCTGAACCCGGTCCACCTGGCGGGTCAGGTCCGCCAGGCGGGAGCGATGGATCTGCAATTCCAAGGCAGTCAATTCCTCTTTAAGGAGGCGATGCTCCCGGGCCCGCTGGGCCTCCAGGCGCAGGGGGGCGATGCGGTCCCGCAGTTCCGCCAGGATGTCGCCCAGGCGCTCCAGGCGCTGGGACACGCTTTCCAGGCGGCGCAAGGCTTCCCGCCGCCGCTCCTTGTAGCCGATGATGCCGGCGGCTTCCTCCACCAGCACCCGCCGGTCCTCGCCCCGGCTGCTCAGCACCTGGTCCACCCGGCCTTGGCCCACCACTGAGTAGGCCTCCCGGCCCAGACCCGTATCTTGTAAAAGCTGCTGCACGTCCCGCAGCCGGCAAGGGATGCCGTTGAGGAGTAACTCAGAAGTGCCGCCCCGGTCCACCCGGCGGGTGATGGTCACTTCGTTGAAGGGCAGGTCCAGGCCGCCGGTGTTCTCCAAGGTGATGGACACCTTGGCCAGGCCTACGGGGCGCCGGCCGGCGCTGCCGGCGAAAATGACGTCTTCCATGCGGCTGCCCCGCAGCTGGCGGGCGTTGGGCTCGCCCAAAACCCAGCGGAAGGCCTCGCTCAAATTGCTCTTGCCCGAGCCGTTGGGTCCGACGATGGCGGAAATGCCGGGGCCGAACTCCAGCACCGTCCGGTCGGCAAAAGACTTGAAGCCTTGCAGTTCCAACCTTCTTAATATGATGCCGCTGCCGGGGGAGGCCCGGTCCAGGCCATCCATATGGGTACCACCGCCCGACAACTTCATCACCTGCCCTCGGGGCCGGCCCCGCCCAGCTCCCGCCGGGAATTACGGGGCCGTTGCCTGCAGGCGGGCCACCGCCTGCTCCGCCGCCGCCTGTTCCGCTTCCTTCTTGCTCCTGCCGGTGCCGGTGCCCATCACTTTCCCCTGGATCAACACTTCCACGGTGAAGGATTTGTTGTGATCGGGCCCTTCCTCGCCCACCACCCGGTAGACGGGATCGGCCCGGAAGCGACGCTGGCCTTCCTCCTGCAGGAACGTTTTGAAATCCTCCACCAAGGACCCGGCGGCCGCCTCCTCCATCTCCTGGGACAGGTGGCGAAAGACGAAGTCCCGCACGGTCTCCAGGCCCCCTTCCAGCATGAGGGCCCCGATGACCGCCTCCAAGGCGTCGGCCAGGAGGGAGCTGCGCTGCCGCCCGCCCGACCCTTCCTCGCCCTGGCCCAGGCGCAGCAATCGGCCCAGGTCCAGGCGCCGGGCCACCCGGGCCAAGGTGGGGGTGCAGACCACGGCGGCCCGCATGCGGGTCAGATCCCCTTCGTCCTTGTCGGGGAACCGCCGGTACAACTCCTCCGCCACCACCAGGCCCAGGGCCGCATCACCCAGGAACTCCAGGCGCTGGTTGTGCATCTCCTGGGGGTGCTCATTGGCGTAAGAAGGATGGGTCAAGGCCTGCAGGAACAGTTCCGGCTGCCGGGGCTCCCGGCCCGTCAACTCCGCCAGCCGCGCCAGGGCTTCAGCACGCTCCCGGGGCGAGGACCGGCCGGCCGACATTAAGCGTCACTGTTCCCCTCTGCCTTGCCCGGCCCGGCATCGTTGCCGCCTTCGGGCCGGTAGCGGCCGAAGATGAGGGTGGCGTTCTGCCCGCCGAAACCGAAGGAATTGCTCAAGACCCGGTCCACGGTCATGGGACGCGCCTTCCAGGGCACGTAGTCCAGATCGCAGGCGGGATCCTGCTCATCCAGGTTGATGGTGGGCGGGACCACATTGTCCCGAATGGCGAGGATGCAGGCGATGGCCTCCACGGCGCCGGCGGCCCCCAGCAAGTGGCCGATCATGGACTTGGTGGAGCTGACGGCCAGCTTATAGGCATGCTCGCCGAAAACCGACTTGATGGCCTCGGTCTCGCTGATGTCCCCCGGCGGGGTGCCGGTGCCGTGGGCGTTGATGTAGTCGATGGCTTCCGGCTCCAGCCCGGCGTCGGCCAGGGCCAGCTGCATGGAGCGGGCGCCGCCGCTGCCGCCGGGGGCGGGGGCCGTGATGTGGTGGGCGTCGGCGCTCATGCCGAAGCCCAGCACCTCGGCATAAATCTTGGCGCCCCGGGCCAGGGCATGGTCCAGCCGCTCGAAGACCAGGATGCCGCTGCCCTCCCCCATGACGAAGCCGTCCCGCCGCACGTCGAAGGGGCGGGAGGCTTCTTGGGGCGGCCCGGACCAGGTGGACATGGCCTTCATGGTGCAGAAGCCGGCAAAGGCCAAGGGGACGAAGGCGGCTTCGGCGCCGCCGGTGACCATGACGTCGGCGTCGCCCCGCTGCAGGATGCGGAAGGCCTCGCCCATGGCGTGGGCCGAGGCGGCGCAGGCGGTCACCAAGGTGCTGTTGGGGCCCCGCAGGTCGTGGCGGATGGAGATCTGCCCCGCCGCCATATTGGCGATCATCATGGGCACGAAAAAGGGGCTGACCCGGTCGGGACCCTTCTCGTTCATGAGGCGGAACTGCTCGTCCAAGGTCTCCATGCCGCCGATGCCCGTGCCGATGACCACCCCGAGGCGCTCCCGGGGCAGGAGGTTGTCGCCGATGCCGGCGTCGGCCAGGGCCATGTCGGCGGCGACCACGGCGTACTGGGTGAACCGGTCCATGCGCCGGGCGTCCCGCCGCTCCATGAAGTCCCCGGGGTTGAAATCTTTGACCTCGGCGCCCATCCGCGTCGGGTAGTCGTCAGGATTGAGGCGGGTCAAAATGTCGATTCCCGACTCGCCCTTCAAAATCCGGTCCCAGTAGACGTCTACACCGATACCGACGGGGCTGACCACGCCCAAGCCGGTGACCACGACCCGGTGGGCGTATCCGTTGCCGGTGTCTCTGCTCACGGGAGCCACCCCATTTCGCACCGCATGCAGCCGGCCGGGCCCCGAGGAGGCCGGCGGCCCTTCCGTTGGAGCAGGTTACTGCTGCTGTTGCTGCCGCTCCCGGATGTATTCGATGGCATCGCCGACGGTGTTGATGCGCTCGGCGTCTTCGTCGGGGATGTCGGTGCCGAATTCTTCTTCGAGGGCCATGATCAATTCCACCAAATCCAAGGAATCGGCACCCAGGTCGTCAATGAAGGAAGCTTCCGGCTTAACTTCTTCTTCTTCCACGCCCAACTGATCGACAATGATGGATCTAATGCGCTGGAGAATAGCGTCATCCGACATAACCAGCGGCACCTCCTTGCAGTTTCTGAGGAATCACGGCGCCCGGGGCGCCGGTTCAAATCATCGTCAAGCCGCCGTCCACCACCAGGGTGTGGCCGGTGATGTACCCGGCCTCCTCCCCGGCCAGAAAAGCCACCGCGGCCGCCACTTCCTCGGACCGGCCGAAGCGCTCCAGGGCCGTGCGGGCCAGCATCGTCTCCCGCACCTCCTCGGGCAGATCGGCCGTCATGTCGGTCTCGATGAAGCCCGGCGCCACGGTATTGACGGTGATGCCGCGGGATCCCACCTCCCGGGCCAGAGCCTTGGTGAAGCCCAGGATGGCGGCCTTGCTGGCGGCGTAGTTGACCTGGCCGAAGTTGCCCACCAGGCCGGCTATGGACGAGATGTTGATGATGCGGCCCCACCGCCGACGCATCATGCCTCGGACCACCGGCCGCACAATATAAAAAAGGCCATTCAGGTTAGTGCCCATCACCGCGTCCCAGTCCTCGGGCTTCATCCTTACGAACAGCCCGTCGCGGGTGATGCCCGCGTTGTTGACCAGGATGTCTATGGGACCCAGGTGCTCTTCGACGGCCTGCACCATCGCAGCGGCCGCATCGGCGTCGGCAACGTCGGCCTGAACGGCAAAGGCCCGTCCACCGCCGGCTTCGATCTCAGCCACCACTTCTTGGGCTGCCGCAGCAGATTTGGCATAGTTTACGGCTACTGCTGCTCCACGCTTTGCCAGGGCCAAGGCTATGGCCCTGCCGATATTCCGAGAGGCACCCGTCACCAGGGCTACCCTGTTGGCCAAGCACATTTTAGCCGACCTCCCCTACAGTGGCAAGCAAACCTTCCAGACTGTCCGGCTCCTGGGTGGAAAGGCAATTTACCGAAGAATCGAGACGGCGCATGAACCCGGACAAGGTCTTGCCCGGGCCCACCTCTACAAACACCCGGCAGCCCGCCGCCAGCATGGTGCGCATGCAGTCCTCCCACAGGACGGGCATGGCCACCTGGTCGATGAGGGCGGGTACGAACTCGTGGGCCGCCGTCCGCTCCCGGGCGTCCACGTTGGCCACCACGGGCACCCGGGCGTCGTGGAAGGTGACCGACTCCAGGCGCTGGGCCAGGCGCCGGGCCGCCGGCTCCATCAACGGGCTGTGGAAGGGAGCACTGACGGGCAGCATCACCACCCGGCGGGCGCCCCGGACCCGGCACAATTCTGCCGCTTCCTCCACCCCCTGGGCGGTGCCGGCGATGACGATCTGGCCCGGGCTGTTGTAGTTGGCCGGCTGGACCACCGTATCCAGGGCGGCGGCCGTCTCCCGGCAGGCGGCGGCCACTTCCTCCCGGTCCAGGCCCATGACGGCGGCCATGGCGCCCACCCCCGGGGGGACCGCCTCCTGCATGTAGCGGCCCCGGTCCTTGACCAGGGGCAGGGCTTCTTCAAAGGACAACACGCCGGCTGCCACCAGGGCGGCGTATTCCCCCAGGCTCAGGCCGGCCACCCGCACGGGTTCCACGCCCATCTCCCGGAGGACGGCCAGCATGGCCACGCTGACGGTCAAAATGGCAGGTTGCTGAATCTCCGTAGGGATTAGGGCCTCTTCAGGCCCTTCAAGGCACAGGGAGCTGATGGGCATCCCCAAGATTTCGTCGGCCTCGTGGAAAACCCGGCGGGCGGCGTCAAAACGGTCGTGGAAATCCCGCCCCATGCCTACGTATTGGGCGCCTTGGCCGGGAAACATAAAGGCTATAGACACACCATCAACCCCTGTCCGACAAGGTCCACTGGACCACGGCGGCGGCCCAGGTCAACCCGCCTCCGAAGGCCACCATAAGCACGTTGTCGCCCGCCTTGATGCGCCCGGAGCGGAAGCTTTCGTCCAGGGCGATGGGGATGGAGGCCGCAGAGGTGTTGCCGTAATGCTCGATGTTGACCACCACCCGGTCCATGGGCAGGCCGAACCGGCGGGCCGAGGCCTCGATGATGCGGTAGTTGGCCTGGTGGGGCACATAAAGATCGATGTCCCCGAAGGTGAGGCCCGCCTTTTTCACCGCCGCCGCCGCTGCGTCGCCCATGGCCTTGACGGCGAACTTGTATACTTCCCGGCCGTTCATCTGGAGGAAGTGAAGCCGGGCGGCCACCGTCTCGTTGGAGGCCGGCAAGCGGGAGCCGCCGGCGGGCTGCTGGATCAAGTCGGCGCCGGCCCCGTCGGCTTCCAGGTGAACGCTGAGAATGCCGCCCCGGTCTGCCGGCACCGGCCGCAGGACCACGGCGCCGGCCCCGTCGCCGAAGAGCACCGCCGTGGAGCGGTCGGACCAGTCGGTGATTTTCGACAAGGTTTCGGCGCCGATGACCAGCACCGTGTCGTAGAAGCCCGATTGGATGAACTGGGCGCCGGTGGCCAGGGCGTAAATGAAGCCGGAGCAGGCCGCCTCCAAGTCGAAGGCGGCGGCCCTTTTGGCCCCCAGGCGCTCCTGGACCAGGCAGGCGGTGGAGGGGAACATCATGTCGGGAGTTACGGTGGCTACGATGATGAGGTCCACTTGGGACGGTTCGATCCCGGCCCGGTCCAAAGCCTTCTGGGCGGCCGCCACGGCCAGGTCGGAGGTGGCGTTTTCGGGGTCGATGACCCGCCGGCTGCCGATGCCGGTGCGGGAGCGGATCCACTCATCACTGGTGTCCAGCGTCTGGGCCAAATCGTCGTTGGTGACCACGCGCTCCGGGACGAAGGAGCCGATGCCGGCAATGGCGGCCCGTCGGGCCTGCCCATCACCGCTGCCGGCGGAACCGGTCAATTCTGTCCAACCCCTTTGAGGGCAAACACTACGAACTTGCCCCTAAAAACTACGTCCTCGCCCGCCCGGGTGACCACCAGCACCACGAACTTGTCATCGCCCTTCTTGCGGATGACCTCGGCTTTGGCCACCAGGCGCTCCCCGGCTTCCACGGGGCGCTTGTACTTGATGTTGGCCAGGCCCGTTACCGCCACGTCGGCGTCGATGACCGCCAGGGCCAGGGAATCAGCCTGGGCGAAGACGAACTGGCTGCGGACGATGCGGGTTTTCTCGAAAACCATGTCGTCGGTGGTTTCAAAGATGGAAATGGCCGAACGGCCCAACTGCAGGTCCACCAGCTCGCCCACCACTTCCCGCCAGCCGATGGACTTGAGGCGGGCGTAGGTGCGGCGGGCCACTTCCCGGGTGCGCTGGCGAACTTCGGGGATGCCCAAGGCCATGCGATCCAACCGGATGGTCTGCACGCTGACAGAGAATAGATCTGCCAGTTCCTCGTCGGTGAGGAAGGGGTCGGCGGCCAGGCGCTCCTCCAGCCTGCGCTGCCGCTGGGCGCGGGTCAGATTGCGGGTTGGCACCAATGGACACACCCCCGGGCTTGCTGTTAGCACGAGGTACTAATAGGAGCTTTTAACACCAAGTATAAGGGGTGGTGCCAAAACAAAGCAAGAGGGGGCGGCGGCACCGGTTCCACCACCCCCTGCCCGTGGGCGTTCCCTTCAAAGGGCCGCAGCCGGCCCTTACTCCTGTTCGATTACCTGCCGGTCGCGGTAGTAGCCGCAGTTGGGGCAAACCCGGTGGGGCAGGCGGGGCTCCCGGCAGCGGGGGCAAGGCGTCAACCCGGCCGCCGTGAGCTTGTAATGGGTGCGGCGCTTGTCCCGCCGGGCTTTCGAAGTCTTGCGCTTGGGCACAGCCATGATGTCGCCACTCCTTGTCGAAAATCAGTTCCTTGGCCGGTAAAAACTAACGACCTATTATAACGCTTTTTTGCAATTTTGTAGCGGGCCGCCGGTTAAGAGTTCCCTTCGCCTTCCAGGAGGCGCTGCAGCTGGGCCAGCCGGGGATCCACCGCGGGGGCCGTCTCGCAGGAGCAGGTCCCGTCGTTAAGGTTCTGGCCGCACTGGGGGCAAAGGCCGGCACAGTCGGGACGGCACAAGGGCTTCATGGGCAGGGCCAGGAGCAGGTTTTCCCGGATGCCCGCCGACAAATCCAGCTGCTGGTCCTGGTAGACGCCCGCCACCCCCGCCTCTTCGGGCGAGAGCCCCTCATTGTCGCCGGCGGGGACGTACTCCTCCACGTACTTTACCCGGATGGGCATGGTCACCGGCGTCAGGCAGCGGGAGCAAGGCATGGTGACCTGGGTCTCCAAGGATACGGTGGCCAGCACCGAGGACCCGGTGTTCTGAACCGTGGCCTGGACGTGAATGGGCGCGTCGAAACCCGGCGGCAGATCCTCCAAGGCCACGTAGGGGTCGGCGATGGTTTGCCGGTGGGTGGCGCTCAAGCCCTGTTCCTGCAATATTTCCCGCAGATCAATAATCAATTTGGAAACCTCCCCACAACAGGCCGGGGGCGCCGCCCCCGGGCACGGCCGCCGGTTCGCCTGCCCACCGCCGGGCCAGGGCATCGGCCAAGGTGGCCAAATCGGGCGCCGCCAATACTTCCATGGAGAAGCGGTCCCCATCCATTTGGGCCGCCACGGCTTCGGGCATGACGAAAGCTTCGGCCCCTGCCGCCATGGCAGCCATCATTTTCAAGGGCACCCCGCCCACGGCGCCCAGGCGCCCCCGGGCGTCGATGGTGCCCGTCCCGGCTAAGATGCGGCCCCCGGTCAAGTCCACCGGTGTGAAGCGGTTGGCGATTTCCAGGGCGAAGATGAGCCCCGCCGAGGGGCCGCTGATCTCCCGGGCGTCGATTTCAATCTCCATGCCCGGGGGCAGTTCCACCTCCAGCCGGTGGGTCCATACCTGCACGGGCAGCCGGGCCTGGCCGGCGCCTGTCCAGGGGTCGTCCACCGTCTCCACCCGGCCGCCCTGCCGGCGGCCGTCCCGGAGGAAATCCACCGCCACCTGCCGGCCCTCCCCCACCGAAGCCACATAGTCGTGCAGGTCTTCGGCCAGGTGGACGGGCCGGCCGTCCACCGCCACGATCACGTCGCCCACCTGGAGGGCGCCCGCAGGCCTTAAGCCCGGCAGCACCCGCCTGACCTCCGCCCCGGCGCCCGTCACCCGGGGGCTGTAGCCCAGGTAGTCCAAGGCGGCGGCCATGGCATACACCTGGCTCTGCCGCATCAGTTCCTCGTTTTCGGCCAAATATTCATCCACCGTCTGCCCGGGCGGCACCAACTGGCGCCGGAGCACCACATGGGAGCGGGGATCGAAGATGGCGGCCAGGGCGGTGCCCAGGGAAGCCTGCCGGGCCGCCAAGGTGGTCACCAAAAAGGTTCCCCGCTCCTGCTCCACGGCCCCTTCGGCGCTTACCTTAACAATTTCCCCGGCCGGCATGGTCAAACCGGGGGCGATGATGAACAGGGGCACGTGCACCCGCCAGAAAAGGATTGCCGCCAGGAATAGGGCAGCCGCCCAAAGAAGCAGCGCCCTCCGGGGAAATCCGGCCTGCTTGGGGCGGGATTCCAGGTGGTCGTCAGTCAAAGGGATCCCTCCGGGCTTCATTTTACATTGCCGGGCCCGGCCCTTCCGGCGGCGAAAGGCCTTGCGCGGGGAAAGGCAAGGGTTATGATGGCACAAAGGAGGAGGTGGCGGGATGAAGGCAGGCCGCGGCGCCCTGCTGGTGCTGCTGGCCGCCCTGCTGCTGTTGGCGGGCGGCTGCGCCTGGTGGGGAGCCCCCATTAACCCAAGGGACTCAGGTTCTCTGCCCGCCGGCGGCCTCCTGGCGACGGCCTCTCCCGACACATTGCAGGTGGTGGAAGAGCGCCTCACCATCACCGCCGTGGGCGACCTGTTGATGCACCTGCCTTTGGTGCGGGCTGCCGCCACCGGCAGCGGCTACGACTTCCGCCCCCTCTTCGCGCCCGTGGCAACGGAGCTGCAGCGGGGGGACATCACCATCGCCAATTTGGAAACCACCCTGGCGGGAGAAGCGGCAGGGTACAGCGGCTACCCCCTGTTCAACACCCCCGACGCCCTGCTGGACGCCCTCATTGACAGCGGCGTCACCATGCTGACTACCGCCAACAACCACGCCTTGGACCGGGGAGCCTCCGGCCTCCGGCGCACCTTGTCGGTGATCCGGGAGGCGGGGCTGGACGTTACGGGCACCCGCCTGGAGCCCGACGAGCCTCCTTATGCCATAGTGACGGCCAAGGGCTTCCGGGTGGCGGTGCTGGCCTACACCTACGGCACCAACGGCATACCGGTGCCCGAGCCCCATCTCATCAATTTGATTGACAAGGAAGCCATCGCCCGGCACATTGAACTGGCCCGGACGGAGGAGCCCGATCTGCTGATGGTGGCCATGCATTGGGGGCAGGAGTACTCCCGGCAGCCCAGCCGGGAGCAGCGGGAACTGGCCCGGTTCCTCCACCAGCTGGGTGTTGACGTGGTCTTGGGGGCCCACCCCCACGTGGTCCAGCCGGCGGAGATTTTGTGGCCCGAGCCGGGGAATGCAGGGCATGGGCGGCCTACCGTGGTCATCTACTCCATGGGCAATTTCGTGTCCAACCAGCAGTTTCCGTACACCGACACGGGCATCATCGTCCATGTGACCTACAAAATGCGGCAGGCCGGGGACGAGCCTCCCAGGATCATCCTGGAGGAGGTCGCCTACCGGCCCGTTTGGGTCCATCGCTGGCACCAGGGGGGCTTGACCAGGTATCAGGCGGTGCTCACCGGCGACCCGTCGGCAGCGCTGCCGGCCCTGGCCACCGGGGACCTGCAGCGGCTGGAAGAGGCCCACCGGGAAACGGTCGACCTCCTGGGCCCGTCACCCTTGTATAAGCGGGGCCTGCCCCTGCCGCCGGCCTGCACCTTTGCCGGGTCCACGCCTTTGGACTGTCCCCTCTGACCACGGGCAGCCGTCAACGGGGCTTGGTCTCCCGCAAGGAAACGGCGATTTCGATCTCACCGAACTCCAGCCGGATGGGTATGATCAGCCGCTTGATGGCCGAGTTGGCGATGAGGGTGCCCCGGTTGAGGATCAAGTTGGGCGGGGTGATGTTGAAGGAGAGGCCCAACTCCTCAAAGAGGGCACCGGCATGGCCGGAGATCATGTTGCCGATTTCGGCCACGGCGCTCTCGCAAATTTCGTCGAACCGGGGCCGGTGCTCGCCGATGATGTTCTGGACCAAGGCCTTGGCCGTTTCCTCACTGGTGCCGTACAGCACCGTTCCTTCCACGTCGCCGGTGACGCCGATGAGGACGGTGATGTCCTTGGTGGTGTAATAGGTGTTTTCCAGGCGCAGGTCGCCCCGCTGGGGCTCTATGCCCAGTTCCTGCTTCAGAACCCGGTGGGCGGCCTGCACGAAGGGCTTGATGTATTCAGCCTTCAACCCCATGCCTCCCCGTCAACTGATGCCCAACGATCGTCATTCCACAGCCGCCGGCTGGGGCGCCGTGCGGCGGTACAAGAATGGGCCGGCAATTTCCAGGCCCAGGGGGCCCGGCATGAGCAAGGTCTCGGTGGCCCCCACCAGCAGGTAGCCGCCGGGCACCAGGGACTCGGCCAGCTGCCGGTGGACCCGGCTCTTGGCTTCCTCGGTGAAGTAAATGACCACGTTCCGGCACAAGATGAGATGCTGCTCCTCGGGATAAGGGTCCGCCAGCAGATCGTGGCGCACGAAGCGGACCTTGCGCCGCAGTTCCGGCAGGACCCGCCACATGCCCGGCGCCACTTCTTCGAAAAATTTCCGGCGCCGCTCCGGCGACACGCCCCTCAGGGCATGCTCGTCGTAAACACCTTCCTGGGCCAGCTTCAGGATCGTCCCGTCCACATCGGTGCCCAGCACCTGGTGGCCGCCCCCGGGATCCAACTCCTCCAGCAGGATGGCCAGGGAGTAGGTTTCGGCCCCGGAAGCGCAGCCGGCGCTCCACACCTTCAGGCGGCGGAATTCCGCCAGCAGGCTGGGCAGCACATCCCGGACCAGCATGTCGAAAGGGCGGCCGTCGCGAAAAAACTCGGTGACGTTGATGGTCAAATAATCCATGAAATCCCGCAGGGCCTGGGAATCATTCGTGATGCGCCGGGCCAGGGACCCGTAGTCGGGCAGCCCGTGCCGGTCCAAATAGGCCTTCAGCCGGCGCTGCAACTGCTGCTGCCGGTAATGCCTTAAATCCAAGCCCGTCAAACGGCGCACCCTTTGGGCCAGCATCTGGTAGCCGTCATCAGGCCTGGACACATCTACCACCCCCCACCGGAACGCCCGGCGCCTCCAAGCAAGCCAACGCCTGGGCCATGTCGTCCAAGGACAGCACTTCATCGGCCAGGCCCTGCTCGATGACGACTCGGGGCATCCCGAATACGACGGAACTTGCTTCATCCTGGGCCAGCACCCGGCCACCCGCCGCCTTCACGGCCTCGGCGCCCCGGGCGCCGTCCCGGCCCATGCCCGTCATGATCACAGCCACAACCCGCCGCCTCCAGACGGCCGCGGTGGAAACCAAAGTCAAGTCGACAGCCGGGCGGACGCCGTGCACCGGCGGGTCTTCGGTCAGCCGCAGGACACCCGCGGCGTCCATAATCAGGTGACGGCCGCCCGGTGCGATCCAAACCTCGCCGGCCCCGGGCTTCACACCGTCCTGGGCTTCCTGCACCGGCACGGCGGACATGTCGTCCAGGCGCCGGGCCAGGGAAGCGGTAAAGCCCGGAGGCATGTGCTGCACCACCAGCACCGTCCAGGGGTAGTCCTGGGGCAGTTGGGGAATGACCACCGACAGGGCGCCGGGGCCGCCGGTGGAGCAGCCGATGACGATGACCCCCACCGGTGGCGCACCGGCCGGCCCGCTGCCTGCCGGACCGCCGGCCTCGGGGCCCGCGGCCTTCCCGGGGGTCTGGACGGGCCTGGGATAGGGCCGGGATGGCAAGGCCCCTCCCCGCGGGCGGCTCCGGGCGGCGGCGGCCACCTTCTGCACCAGTTCGTCCCGCACATCGCCCAGCTGGAGGGAGATGGCGGCGCCCCCCGGCTTGGCCACCACGTCCACCGCCCCCAGGGCCAGGGCCTCCACCGCAGCCGGGGCTTGGGCCTGGGTCAAGCCCGACAGCATCACCACGGGAGTGGGAGCCTGGGCCATCAACAGCCGCAACATATCCAGCCCGTTCATCTCCGGCATCTCCACATCCAGGGTGATCACGTCGGGGCGGAGGGCCAAGGCCTTCTCCAGGCCCAGGCGGCCGTTGGCGGCGGTGCCCACCACGGTGAAGCCGGCTTCTGTCAGAAAGCGAGACACCATCTGCCGCATGAGGGCCGAATCATCCACCACCAGCACCCGTACGCCCTTGGTCATTCAACCCACCTGTTTCCGTACTACGTTCTGCACCCGCTCGGCCTCGAAAGGCTTGACGATGAAGTCCCTGGCCCCGGCCTTGATGGCTTCCAATACGGCGCTCTTCTGCCCCAGGGAGCTGCACATGACCACCTTGGCCTCGGGGAATTGGGACTTGATGGTCTTCAAGGCCGTCAGCCCGTCCATGTTGGGCATGGTGATGTCCATAAGCACCAGGTCGGGCTTGTTGGTGGAGTAGGCCTCCACCGCCTGCTCGCCGTCACCGGCCTCGATGACTTGGTGACCTTCCTCTTCCAGCAGCTTCCGCAACCGCATCCGCATGAACTGCGCGTCATCCACCACCAGTACCAGCGCCACCCGGTCAACCTCCCTTTAACTGGCGGAAATTATCGCGGGCCAAGACCTGCCGGGCCTCCCGGCACAGGCTGGGCACGTCCACGATGAGGGCCACCCGGCCGTCGCCCAGAATGGAGGCTCCGGATATGCCGCCCACCCTGCCGGTGAGCGGCCCCAAACTTTTGATCACGATCTCCTCTTCGCCGATGAGGCGGTCCACCATGAGGGCCAAGGGCTCCATGTCCCCTTGGATGACGACCACGGGATTGGGCTCGTCTTCGGCCCAGACTACAGCCCCTTCCTCGCACCAAAGGTGGGCGGGGTTCAGCAGGGGGACCGTGGTGTCCCGTACCCGCACCGCCTGACGGCCGTAGAGGGGATAGATTTCATCGTTGGTCAGCAGCAGGACTTCGGACACGTGGGCCAGGGGCAAGGCGTAAGTGACATCCTTGATCCGCACCAGGAGGGCCTGGATGATGGCCAGCGTCAGGGGCAATTGAATGGAGAAGGTGGTGCCTTCGCCGGGCCTGCTGCGCACCGTGATGCTGCCGCCCACCTGCTCCAGGTTCTTCCGCACCACATCCATGCCCACGCCCCGGCCCGACACGGTGCTCACCGAGTCGGCGGTGCTGAAGCCGGGCAGGAAAATTAGGTCGGCCAGCTGCTCATAGGGCAGGCGCTCCAGCTGGTCTTCGGTCATCAGGCCCCGGCGGGCCACAGCCCGGCGGATCTTGCCGGCGTCCAGCCCCCGGCCGTCGTCGCTCACCTCGACGAAAATGTGGCTCTGCCGGTGGTAGGCCGTGAGGCGCACGGTGGCTTCCGGCGGCTTGCCGGCGGCGGTACGCTCCTCCGGCGGTTCCACGCCGTGATCCAGGGCGTTGCGCAGCAGGTGGATCAATGGGTCGCTGAGCAATTCGATGACGGAGCGGTCCAGTTCCGTGTCTTCCCCCGACACCTGGAAATTGACCCGCTTGCCCAGTTGCCGCGACAAATCCCGCACCATGCGGGGAAATTTGCGGAACAAGGTTTTCACCGGGATCATCCGGGCCTTGACGATGGTGTCCTGGAGATCGCCGGTGATGCGGCTCAGGTGGCCTGCCAGCTGGTCCAGTTCATCCCGCAGCTGCTTGCCGTTGAGTTCGCTGCGGGCCAGGCTGGCCAGCCGGGTGCGGTCCACCACCAGTTCCCCCACCAGGTTCATCAGTTCATCCAGCAGTTCCACGTTGACCCGGACGCTGCGGGTGCCCACCCCCCTGTCGCCGGAGGTGGCGCCGCTCCCGGAAGCCGCCTGGGGGGTGGGGGGCTCCCCGAGGGGCCCGGCGGGCGCCCCTGCCCCATTTGGGGACGGATCCGCAGCCTCTGCCGCCGTCTCTGGGCCGGCCGGCGCCACGGGCTCGTGCCGGATGTCGATGATGTTGCCCACGCCCCGCAGGGCCGCTTCCACCGCTTCAGGGGGATTTTCCGAGGCGTGGATAATGGTCAGACGGTGGGTGTCGGTGCCCTCGTCCTCCAGCAGGGCCGTGGGCGGGTCGGTGTGCAGCACCTCGCCCAGGTCTTCCATGATCAGCAAGGCCTGGTAGGCCCGCACCGAGGCCATGGGCGTGTCGGGATCCACCGTTACCTGCCAGCGGAGGACAGGCAAGTCCCGGTCGCCCAGGGCGTCGCTCACCTTGGCCCAATCGGCGCCGCCGGCCCCGGGCGTGGCGGCGGGCGGCGCGTCCTGGCCGCCGGCGGCCAAAGCATGGAAATCTTCCGCCAGGGCGGCCAACTGCTCCCCGGGCGCCTCCCCGCCGTCGGCGACGGCGGCCAGGGCGGAGCCCAACACGTCCACCCCTTGGAGCATCCGGTCCATGAGGTGGCCCGTCAGTTCCCGGCTCCCCTGGCGCACCTGGTCCAGCAGGGACTCCATGGCATGGGTGAGGTGGGCCATGTCGGTCAGCCCGACGGTGGCGGTGCCGCCCTTCAAGGTATGGGCGGCCCGGAACAACTGGTTCACCAGTTCCCCGTCGCCGGGCTGCTCCTCCAGGGCCAGCAGCGTCTGCTCCATGATGTCCAGCTGTTCCTGGGCCTCTTCGAAAAACAGCTTGATTTCTTCGGGACTCAAGTTCAGATCATGCATGGACCTACCCCGCCGGAGCCTCCACCTGATTCAGGCCGGCCATTTGCTCCTTCTCTTCGTCGAAGAAAACCGCATCCAAATCCAGCAGCACCACCAGGCGGTCGCCATCCTTCACCACCCCGGCGATGAAGCGGGTGTCGGCGCTGACGATGTAGGGTGAAGGCGGCTCCACGGCTCCCCCCTGGACCCGCAGCACCTCCGAGACGCCGTCCACCATCATGCCGATGGTCCAGTCCCGCATGTCCATGACGACGATGCGGCCCGTCTCGGCCAGGCGCGCCTGGTCGGCCGCCGGCATGTTGAAGCGCTTGCGCAGGTCAACCACGGGAATGACGCCGCCCCGCAGGTTGATGACCCCTTCGATGAAGTCGGGCGTCTTGGGGATGCGGGTGATTTCGGGAATGCGGATGATCTCCCGCACCCGCTGGATGTCTACGCCGTACGTCTCATCGGACAGGGTGAAGAGCACCAGCTGGCTGGTGATCTCGGGTTCCGGGACGGCCGCCTGGGTATGGCCGTCGGGCATCTGCACCGTCAAGGACTGATCTTTCAGTTCCGTCATAGTCCCGTCTCCTTACGAAAGGGATGATAGAGCCACGGCCCCGCCTTCGGCCTGGGCCTCCGCCTCCGGGGCGGGGTCAGGCCCTTCCAGCCGGAAGTGGTCCACCAAATGGCGCAAGTCTTGGGCCAACTCCTCCAGCCGGCCGATGGACACGCCGATGTGCTCCACGGAGGCGCTCACCTGCTCCGAGGAGGCGCTCACCTCCTGGGCGGAGGCCGCCGTTTCCTCGGCTACCGCCGCCACCCGGTGGATGGCATTGCTCACCTGATCGCTGGCTGTGGTCATCTGGGTGGTGGCCGCCGTGTTTTCTTCGGTGACGCCCGCCACTTCGTCCATGGCGGTGACCGCCGCCGTAGTTTCCCCGGCCACCCGTTCCGTGGCCGTCTGGATGCCCGCGGCCTTCTCGTGGGTCAATACCAGGGCCGACAAGATCTGCTTCAACTCCTGCCCGGCCTGGGAGGCCAGGGTGGAACCCTTCTGCACTTCCTGGGCGGTGGCCATCATGGCGTTGACGGTCTGGTCCACGCTTTCCCGGATGCTGGCCACCAACTGGGCGATCTCTGCAGTGGCCTCCTGGGAGTGCTCCGCCAGCTTGCGCACCTCGTCGGCCACCACGGCGAAGCCCTTGCCGTGCTCGCCCGCCCGGGCGGCTTCGATGGCGGCGTTGAGGGCCAGCAGGTTGGTCTGCTCGGCGATGCCGTCGATCAACTGGACGATTTCACCGATGCGCTGGGATTGGTCGCCCAGGCCGCTGATGCGGGCGGCCACCCGTTCCGTGGCCTGTTCGATGCTGGTCATGGCGGCCAAGGCTTCTTCCACCGCCTGGCCACCTTGCTGGGCCGACTGCAAAGCCTGCTGGGCAGCGTTGTTCACTTCCACCGCTGCCGAGCGGGCATGTTCGATGCCTTCGGCGGTACCCGCCAGCAGTTGGGATGCCCGCTGGACATATTCCGCCTGGCGCAGGGCGCCTTGGGCGATCTGGTTGATGGCCTCCCGCAACTGCTCCACAGCCCGCACCGTATCTTCGCTCTGCTGGGCCTGATCGTTGGCGCCCGCCGCTACCTCCTGGATGGCGGTGGCGATTTGGCCGGTGGCGCCGACGGCTTGCTGCACGATGCGGTTGATCTCGCCGCTGCTGCCGGCCAAAGCGTCGCTGGTTTCACGAATTTGCAGCAAAAAGCGCCGGTGGTCGGCCAGCATGCGGTTGAAGGCCTCGGCCATCTGGCCCACCTCGTCGGTGGTGGTCACTTCCAGGTCCGACAGGGTAAGGTCGCCGGTGGACAGCCGGCCGAAAGCGTCGCTGATGGCCGTTACCGGCCGGGTGATGGACCGGGACAAGACCAGGGCCCAGACGACGGCCACCAGCAGGCCGCCCAAGGCTACGCCCCCGTTGATGAGGTTGGCGCGCCAGACGGCGGCATCGGCCTGCTGCCGCACCAGGACGGTTCTGGTGGCGGCGTAGTCCAGCAGGTCGGCCGCCGCATCCCGCAGTTTTACCTGGGGCTCGTAGAGGCTGCGGGTGACCAGGACCACCCTTTGACCTTCGGTGAAGTCATCCCGCTCAAAGACGGGCGCAGCGGCGGAGCGAAATTCCACCATGGCCCGCTCTACTGCCGCCAGCCTTTCCTGGCCGTCGGCATCGGCCAGGAGGGACGCCAATTCTACCAAAGCGGCATCGGTACCTTGTCGGGCCCGTTGAAACTCATCTTTCTGTTGGTCGCTGTAGGTGAGCAGATAGGTGGTGACGGCCTGCCCTTCATCGGACAGGGACCCCTGGAGTTCCATGGCACTGCGGTTCAACCGCTCCACTTCCTGTACCAGGCCGTCATATTTGGAAGCTATATCCCGCATGGCCATGAAGCCCGATCCCGCCACCAGCACCAGGGGCAGAACCATGACCAGGAACGCAATGAGCAGCTTGGTACCGATTCGCAAACGAGTTACCCCCTTGTTCCCCGGGTGAAAATTTGTGTTTGTGGGTAAAAACCTTTTGTTGCCGTAATCATCGAATTTTCCCGGAATTTGTTAAGGCGAGGGCGCGGGCGGGAGCACCTGAGCGGGCCGCATGGCGCCCACCGGCCCACCGTATAGATGGACGGAAAGGAGCCACTGCTCCGGACTTTGGGGGAGGGTGCGGCCTTGATCAGCGGCCGAAGGGCTACCCTGCTGATGGCGTTGGGGG
>DATGRI010000035.1 GCA_035303785.1 Sphingobacteriaceae bacterium | reverse complement strand
CCAGGCGGGCTTCGTAACGGGCGGGATCCACCACCAGGGGGCCCGCTTGCAGGGGTACCGGTGCCGGGCCAGTGACGCCGGCGGAGGCGGCGGCAGCGTCGGCGCGGGGTTCTCGGTGGGCGGCGGCGGGACCGTCCCCCTGGGTACCCGTTCGCCGCAGCACCGCCCGGATGCGGGCCACCACTTCGGCAGGGCTGAAAGGCTTGGTGATGTAGTCGTCGGCACCCAGTTCCAATCCGATGATGCGGTCCATTTCCGCGTCCCGGGCGGTGAGGAAGATGACGGGGATGTCCGCCTCCCGCTGCAACCGGCGGAAGACGGCCAGCCCATCCATGTCGGGCAGCATTACATCCAGCAGGATTAGGTCGGGATGCTGTTCCCGGGCCAGGCGCAGGGCGGTGGTCCCATCGTAGGCCGTCAGAGGGGTAAAGCCGGCTTTATTCAAGTGATATTCCAGGAGGATGACGATGGTTGGCTCGTCATCCACCACCAATATGCGGGCCGTAATGGCTTCCTCCTTGCCGGGAGCGGTTTCCCGCCAGGGCTCCTGCCCCGCCGGGACACCATCGTCTTGTCGCTTTTATGCTAACCATATTGGCAGGATGGGGGCTAGACCGCGGGCGGCGGGTAGGTGCCCCCCGCCTCGGGCTTGAAAGGCCCGTGTCCACCCCCGGGCTCAGGGGGAGGATTGGCCGGTTCCGTTACGAAGTCAAACCAGTTAGAACTCCTGATCACCCGATGGAAGGGGAGAGGGCTGTGGCTGCTTACTCTTCCTTCGAGCATCTTCTGGTGGAGTTCCCCGAGGACAATATAGCATTGGTGCGCCTCAACCGGCCCCAGGTGTTGAACGCCTTGAGCGTGGCTCTCCTCAGGGAATTGGAGGCAGTGCTGGGTCAACTGGACGCCGACGACGCCGTGGGCTGCATCGTCCTGACGGGCAGCGAGCGGGCCTTCGCCGCCGGGGCCGACCTGAAGGAGATGGCCGGCTTTACCCCCATGGACCTGCAACTGGGTGAACTGCTGCGCCCTTGGGACCGGGTCGGCTTGGTGGAGAAGCCCATCATCGCCGCCGTCAGCGGCTACGCCTTGGGCGGCGGCTTTGAGCTGGCCCTGGCCTGCGACACCATCGTGGCCGCAGAGTCGGCCCGGTTCGGCCTGCCCGAAGTGCAGCTGGGCATCATGCCCGGCGCCGGCGGCACCCAGCGGCTGCTCCGGACCATAGGCAAGGCCCGGGCCATGGAGATCATCTTGACCGGCCGGCACATCACCGCCGCCGAGGCCGAGGCCATGGGGCTGGTCTGCCGGGTGGTGCCGGAGGAGGAATGTGTGGCGGCGGCCCTGGCCTTGGCCCGGGACATCGCCCAAAATGCCCCCTTGGCGGTGCGCCTGGCCAAGCGGGCCATCCTCCATGCCGAGGATGCGCCTTTGAGCGCCGGCATAGAGTACGAGCGCCAACTGTTCCATTTGCTGTTTGCCAGTGAAGATCAAAAGGAAGGCTTCGATGCTTTCCTGAACAAGCGGAAACCCCAGTGGCGGGGACGGTAGCCCGCAGGGAGGAATGGCTTTGAGTGGAGATGTGCGGCAGCGCTATTTGATGGTTATCGACGGGGAGCAGGTGGAGGGCGGCGGCGGTTTCCGCCCTGTCATCAACCCGGCGGTGAACAAGGAACTGACCCAGGTGGCCGTGGCCAACCGGGAGGACGTGGACCGGGCCGTGGCGGCGGCCCGCAAGGCCTTCACCGGCGATTGGGCCAAGTTCGGCCCCGTGGAGCGGAGCCGGGTGCTGCTGAAGTTTTCCGACTTGATCCGGGAGAACACCGACGAACTGGCCCGGCTGGAGACCTTGAACGTGGGCAAGGCCATCGCCGGCGCCAAGGCCGAGGTCCGGGGAGCGGCCAACGAGCTGGAGTTCTTTGCCAGCCATACCCGCCTAACCGGTGAGACCCTGCCGGGTTCGGGCAGCATGTTCTCCTACACCACCCGCCAGCCTGTGGGGGTGTGCGCCGCCATCGTGCCCTGGAACTTCCCCATCTTGATGGCCGCCTGGAAGATCGGTCCGGCTCTGGCCGCCGGCTGCACCTTGGTGCTGAAGCCGGCCACGGCCACGCCCTTGACGGCCATCCGCCTGGCGGAACTGGCTCTGGAAGCCGGCATCCCGCCGGGCGTGCTCAACGTTGTGGTGGGGCCGGGCACCGAAGTGGGGGCCTACCTGGTCTCCCACCCCGGCGTGGACAAGGTGGCCTTCACGGGGGAGACTACCACGGGCCGGGAGATCATGAAGATGGCCGCCGACGGCATCAAGCGGGTGACCTTGGAATTGGGCGGCAAGTCCCCCAACGTCATCTTTGACGATGCCGACCTGGAAGGGGCGGCGGCGGCCTCCGTCTGGGCCATTTACTACAATGCCGGCCAGACGTGCGAGGCCCGGAGCCGCCTCATCATCCACGAGAAGGTTTACGACAAGTTCTTGGATCTGTTCACGGAAAAGGCCCGCAAGGTGCGCATCGGTGATCCCCTGGATCCTGAAACCCAGGTGGGTTCCCTGGTATCCACCTCCCAGTGGCAGCGTGTGGACGGCTACGTCAAGTCGGGCCTGGAGGAGGGGGCCAAGCTCCTGTGCGGCGGCCGCCGGCCTGAAGGCCTGCCGGAACCGTATGCGCAAGGAGCTTTCTACGAGCCCACCGTACTGGCCGATGTGGGCATCAAGATGCGCGTGGCCCAGGAAGAAATCTTCGGCCCGGTGGTCACCGCCACCCCCTTCAAGGATGAGGCCGAGGCCATCGCCCTGGCCAACGATGTCATCTACGGCCTGGCCGGCACCGTCTTCACCCGGGACGGGGCCCGGGCCCAGCGGGTGGCCCGCAGCATCAAGGCGGGCACCGTGGGCATCAACACGCCCTTCATCAGCTTCCCGGGCATTCCCTTCGGCGGCTTCAAGCAGTCGGGCATCGGCCGGGAGCGGGCCAGCCAAACCTTGGACCAGTACACTGAAACCCATACGATCCTCATCAACATTTCGGACCGGATTTATAATCCGT
>DATGRI010000034.1 GCA_035303785.1 Sphingobacteriaceae bacterium | reverse complement strand
CGGGAGATGGACATCTACTACGGTCACGCCCAAGCACTGGCCGGGGTGTCCCTCACCGTCGGACCGCAGGAAATTGTGGCGGTCCTAGGGGCCAACGGCGCCGGGAAAACGACCCTGGTCAATACCATCGCCGGGATGCTGCGCATCCGCCGGGGAGCGATCCGGTTTGAAGGCCAATCGCTGCACGAGTTGAAGCCCCACCAGTTTTGCGAGCGCGGCATCGCCCTGGTACCCGAAGGTCGGCGGCTCTTTCCCCACATGACGGTGCGGGAAAACCTGGAAATGGGTGCGTACGCGCCATCCTTGCGCCAGGGAGCAGCCGAACGGATGGAGCAGGTGTTCCAGTTGTTTCCCGTCCTCAAACAGCGGCTCAACCAGTTGGCCGGGACCATGAGCGGCGGCGAGCGGCAGATGGTGGCCATCGGCCGGGCCCTCATGGCTCGCCCTAAGCTCCTCTTGGCCGATGAGCCGTCGCTGGGGCTGGCCCCCAAGGTCACCGAGGCGCTGTTTGCCGCGTTGGCGGAAATCAACCGCATGGGCGTCGCGATCCTCATCGTGGAACAGCAGGTACCCAAAGCTCTGGCTTTGGCCCATCGCGCCTACATCCTGGAGCAGGGTCGAGTGGTACGGGAAGGGCATCCGCCGGACCTGCTGCGGGACCCCGAGGTAAAGCGGGCCTATCTGGGCCACGAGTGAGGCGAGGCGGATCTCGTTGGTCCACCTGTAAGGAGGCGGGACGATGGTCATCGGAACTTGGCATTTCAGTTTCACCGTCAGGAACTTGGAGCGTTCGCTGGAATTTTACCAGGGTCTCCTGGGCATGGAGCTGGTGCACCGGCAAGAGCAAGGCGGTGGCTACACCGATAGGTTGGTGGGCATGCAGGACGTGTGGCTCAAGGCCGCCATGCTCAAATTTCCCGGGCAAGACGCTGGGGTTTCAGGCCATGTACTGGAGCTCATCGAGTATGTGCGGCCCCAAGGCACGCCCGTGGACCTGCGCACCTGCAACCCCGGCGTGGCCCACATGGCCTTCGTGGTGGAGGACATCCACAAGGAGTACGAGCGGCTCAAAGCCCACGGGGTGCAATTCAAATCGGAACCGGTAGCCATCACCGGCGGGCGCAACAAGGGCGGCTGGGCCGTGTATCTCCTAGACCCCGACGGGATTACGCTGGAGCTCTTTCAGCCCCCGCCCCGGTAACGGCCGCCGGCAATTCGGGTTGGCATTGGAGGCGACGACCATGCCCTTGTCGTTTGAGCAAGAGCTGGAAGCGTATTACAAGATGCAGCTGATACGGCAATTTGAACAAAAGACCATCGAGCTGTATCAAAAGGGCCTCATCGGCGGTTCCCTGCACACCTACACGGGCCAGGAGGCCGTGGCCGTGGGCGCCTGCATGGCCCTCCGCCAGGACGATTACATCACCATGTCCTATCGCAGCCGGGGCCAAGCCCTGGCCAAGGGCAGCGACCCGGCCCGCACCATGGCGGAAATCCTGGGCCGCTTGGATGGCTACTGCAAGGGCAAAGGCGGACCGATGCACCTGACCGACCTGGAAAACGGCATCCTGGGAGCCAACGGCATCGTGGCCGCCGGCATTCCCATCGCCGTGGGAGCGGCCTTGTCGGCCCGCATGCGCAAGACCGACCAGGTGGCCGTCACCTTCTTCGGCGATGGTGCCACTAACCAGGGCGTTTTCCACGAGGCCCTCAACCTGGCCGCCGTCTGGGAGCTGCCGGTGGTCTTCATCTGCGAAAACAACCTGTACGCGGAGATGACGCCGCTGCACGTCTCCACCAAGCTCCAGCAGCTGTCGACCCGGGCCGCTGCCTACGGTTTCCCCGGCAAGACCGTGGACGGCATGGACGTCAGCGCCGTGTATGACGCGGTGACCGAGGCCGTCGAGCGCGCCCGGGCGGGCGGCGGGCCGACCCTCATCGAGTGCATGACGTACCGGTTCGGCGGCCACATGTTGGGCGACCCCGCCACCTACCGGTCGGCGGAGGAGGTAAACGCGTGGAAGCAGCGGGACCCGATCCCGGCATTGCGGGCGCAGATCTTGGCAAAGAAGCCCGACGCCGAAGCCCAGTTGGCCGCCTTGGAGGAAAAAGCCGCCCGGGTCGTGGCCGAGGCCGAAGCCTTTGCCCTGGCCAGCCCGGAACCGGGGACGGAGGATTTGACCACAGACATTTGGGCGTAGCGGAGGGTGACGGGCCATGCGGGAATTGACCTACGCGCAAGCACTAAACGAAGCCCTACGGGAAGAGATGGCCGCTGACCCCCGGGTGTTCCTCATGGGCGAAGACATCGGCCATTACGGCGGCATCTTTCGCGTGACCCAGGACCTGCTGGCCGAGTTTGGCCCCGAGCGGGTGCGGGACACCCCCATCTCCGAAGCCGCCTTCATCGGCGCCGGCTTGGGGGCGGCCATGACCGGCCTGAGACCCGTCGTGGAGATCATGTGGGTCGACTTCGCGATGGTGGCCATGGACCAAATCGTCAACCAAGTGGCCAAGATGCGCTACATGTCCGGCGGCCAAGTAGCCGTGCCCATGGTCATCCGCACCCAGGGCGGCGGCGGACGGGGCAACGCCGCGCAGCACTCCCAAAGCCTGGAGGGGCTCTTTGCGCAAATTCCGGGACTAAAGGTGGTCATGCCCGCCACCCCGGCCGACGCCAAAGGTCTCCTGAAGGCGGCTATCCGCGACGACAATCCGGTGATCTTTATCGAGCACAAGATGCTTTATGCAACGCGCGGGCCGGTACCGACCGGCGAACACATCGTGCCCCTAGGCCGGGCCGACATCAAGCGGCCGGGCAGCCACGTCACCGTGGTCGCCTGGTCCCGGGCCCTGCTGTACGCGCTGGAGGCCGCGGAACGGCTGGCCGCCGAGGGCATTTCAGCTGAAGTCATCGACTTGCGCACCGTGACGCCTTTGGACCTGGACACCATCTACGAATCGGTGCGAAAGACCCACCGGGCCGTAGTTGCCCACGAGGCTTGCACCTCCTTTGGCCCTGGCGCCGAGATCGCCGCCCGCATCCAGCACGATCTTTTCGACGAACTAGACGCTCCGGTGGTGCGGGTGGGTACGGTGGACACACCGCTGCCGTACAACCGCCGCTTGGAAGCCACCGCGCTGGTGTCCGCCGACGGCATCGCCGCGGGCATCCGCGCGGCGCTGGAGGGGGCCTTGGCCTAATGATCACGACCGTGGCCATGCCCAAGCTGAGTACGGGCGCCGACGAGGTCGTCCTGGTGCGTTGGCTCCGGCAGGTGGGGGAAGCCGTGGCCGCGGACGAACCGCTGGCTGAGGTGGAAACGGACAAAGCCACGTTGGAGGTGCCTGCCCCCGCCAGCGGCTATGTGCGGCGGCACCTGGTGGAGCCGGGCGCTGTGGTCGCGGTGGGCGAGCCCATCGCCTGGCTCAGCCCGTCGCCCGACGACCCGCTGCCCGACGAGGCGCCCGCGCCCGTGGCGGCAGCCCGGGCGGGCAGCCCGCGGTCCCAGGCGACAGCCGGAAGCCCCGCTCCGCCCCGGGTCCGAGTGTCGCCCGTGGCCAAGAAGCGAGCCCGGGAACTAGGACTGCCGCTGGTGGGCATAACGGGCTCCGGTCCAGGCGGGCGGATCCTGCTGCGGGATGTAGAGGCTGCCGCGGCGCGCACCCGGCCAGGGGCTGCGGTCCCCTCCGCGCCCGCGGCCTCGGACCCGCGCCCAGGCCGCGCGGTGCCTTTGGATCGCGTGCGCGCGGCCATGGCCGTCCGCATGACCCGCAGCGCGCAAACGATTCCCCAGTTCTCGGTAAGCCGCGACGTGGATGTCACGGAGTTGATGGCTTGGCGCGCGGATATCAACCGTCACCTGCGGCCGGAGCAGCGGCTGTCCCTGGTGGATTTCATCGTCCAGGCCGTGGCCCAGGCTCTCCAGGCACACCCTTATTTGAACGCGAGCTTCGTCGGCGAGCCGGGCCAGACCGACGCCGCGATCGTGCTGCACGACACCGTGAACATCGGCCTGGCCACCGCCACGCCCGCGGGCCTGCTGGTGCCGGTGCTGCTGAACTGTCAGGACCAGCCGCTCCTGGCCCTGGCCTCAGCCCGGCGCGCCGCGGTGCAGCGGGCCATGGAGGGCCGTCTGAATTCCGACGACTTGGAGGCAGGCACCTTCACCATTTCAAACCTGGGTCCCCTCGGGGCCGACGGCTTCACCGCCATGGTAAACCCGCCGCAGGCGGCCATCCTGGCTGTGGGCCGGGCTTCGGAGCGGGCCGTGGTACGCGACGGCGCAGTGGCCGTCCGAACCATGATGTCCCTGACCGTGACCGCGGACCACCGGGTGGTGGACGGGGCGGCGGCAACGGCCTTCTTGCTGGAGGTGGCGCGCCGGCTGCAAACCGCATCGGACTGGATCTTGGCCTGACAAAGGTGGGAGGGATAGCCATGTTGGCCTGATGGGTCCAGATGGGTCAGGCGTTGTTGGGACGGGAACGCACGGTCAAAACAAATCAGGAAAGGAATGAGGCTGCATGGTCCCCTTCAATCCCAAGACCGGCGAGTCCGCGAACGACTACTTCATCATTGACGTGGAAGCCCACATCATGCCCAAGGAATACCAGGAACACGTTTCCTACTACCCGGAATCCGAAGCGCTGGCCTACGCCCACAAGATGGCTCAACACTGGATCTGGACCGACCACCGCACGGGCAAGCAGCCACGCCAGCACATCGGCATGGACTGGACCGCCGAGAAGATGATCAAGGACTTCGACGAAGCCGGCATCGACGTGGGCTGCATCCTGCGGGAGTCCATGCTGGAGGACTCCAAGTTCGGCGCTCCCTTTTCCACCAACTACCACATTATCCAGGCCCGGGATAAGTATCCCAACCGATTCATCGCGATGTCCAACGTGGGACCGCACCTGCACCGCGGCGTGGAGAACGCCATCTGGGAACTGGAGTACCTCCATACGCAACGGGGGTTCAAACTCACCAAGGTGTACAGCCCCGAAGACGGACCCCTGAACGACCGGCGGATGTGGCCCTTCTACGAGAAGTGCCAGGAGCTAGGGATTGTGGTCTGCTTCCACACCGGGCTCACCATCAAGATTGGCCGGACCAGCTACTGCACCCCCATCTTGCTGGATGACGTGCTCACCGACTTTCCGGATTTGAAGTGCATCGCGTACCACGCCGGCTTCCCCAACTTCGAAGAGTTGGTCATGCTCGCGTGGAAGCATCCCAACCTGTACATCAGCTTCTCGCTGCTCTTGCCCTGGCTGTTGCGGGCGCCGCGGCGCTTCCAGCACATGGTGGGCATGGTGTGCCAAATCGTCGGCGACGACCGGCTCATCTTCGGCACCGACTGGCCGGGCAGCGACCCCTACGAGAGCGTTCAGGCAGTGCTCAACCTGGAGATGCCGGAAGAGTTGATGGAGCAGTACGGCTACGGGCCCATTACCCAGGAGACCAAGGCCAAGTTCTTCGGCCTCAACCTGGCCCGCCTGCTGGACATCGATCCTGAGGAATGGATGTTGCCCCAAAAGAAGGAGCACCGGGCCAAGAAGCAGGGGCAACAGCAGAAGTCGTAGGGGCAGCAGGCCCTGGCGGCCGGTCCCAGCAGGCCGGCGGCCAGGGCCCTTATCCCGAGGCCGCGGTCCGCTGACGGCCCGGAGGAACACGGGCACGGCGCGAACCTATCAAAATCCACTTCAAGGAGGGACTTTGGCGTGAGCGGGCGGCTGTTGATCAAGAACGGGTGCGTCATCACCGTCGATGAAAAGCTGGGCAACTTCCCCAGGGCCGATGTGCTCGTGGAAAACGGCAAGATCGTCGCGGTGCAGCCCGATCTGCCGGTGTCCGACGCGGAAGTGGTGGATGCCACGGGCATGATCGTGCTTCCCGGCTTCGTCGACACCCACCGCCATATGTGGGAGGCCCTCATCCGGGGGATCGGGGCGGATTGGTCGCTGGTCACCTATCTGCGCCTCATCTATTTTGAAGGCTTAGGCGGCACCCTGCGGCCCCAGGACTTGTACATCGCCAACCTGCTGGGCGCCTTGGAAGCCCTGGACGCAGGCGTCACCACCGTCTTTGACTGGTCCATG
>DATGRI010000033.1 GCA_035303785.1 Sphingobacteriaceae bacterium | reverse complement strand
AGGTGCTCCTGGAAGGATGGGATGACGAGGGCAATTCCTATCCATTAATGGTCCGCAGCGGCGACGCCTTCTACCTGGCCATCTCCTATATGGGCAGCGACGCCTACGACTTCATCGGGTACAGCCTGTTCGACTTCTTCGGCGAGCCCCGGCCGGCGGGCCACCACGCCTACATCCGGCTGGAGGACATCCACCCGGCTTCCGACCCGGTGCTGATCAAGGAAATCGGCGACTACTTGTACAGCAAGGGCATCCCCTTTACCATGATCGTCATTCCCGTCTACACCAACCCCGACACCATGCAGCAGATTCACCTGCATGAACGGCCCCGGCTGGTGGCGGTGCTAAGACAGCTGCAAAGCCAGGGCGGGAGCGTCGTCCTCCACGGCTACACCCATCAGTACCGGGCATCGGAAACAGGGGAAGGCTTCGAATTTTGGGATGTGGAAAACAACACGCCCGTCTACGCACCCGCCGACGAGCCCTTCACCTTGAAAGGACCCGAAGACTTCGCCACAGCATGGCAGTACGAGCGGTACATGCGGGGCCTGCGGGCCTTCGAGCGGGACTACACTATCGAACGCATCAAGCTGGGGAACAAGGCCCTGCTGGACCTGGGGCTCATCCCCCTGGCCTTCGAGGCGCCCCACTACACCATGAGCCAGCAAGGCTACAGCATCGTGGCCCAGTACTACACCCACATCTTCGGCCAGATCCAGTTGACGGACCGGAACTGGGAGTACATGAGCGGCAGCCCCTATGTGTCCAGGCCAGCCTTCCTCCACGGCCTGACCTTGCTGCCGGAGAACATCGGCTACTACGACATCACCTCCCCCACTCCCCTGGAGGACATGATCCGCAACATGGAGCGGATGCGGGCCATTCCCGGCTCCATGCTGGGCATGTTCTACCACCCGTACTTGGGCCTGGAGCCTCTCATCCCCGTTATTGAGCATCTGGAGACTTTTCCCGACCTCCAGTGGCTGGACCTCACCGAGTTGGTGGACCCCGACCTGATATCCATCATCCACCAAGCATCCCTCAACCCCCTAATCGCGCTGAGAATCGGCGTGGCCGACTTCTTCCGCTCCGTGGCCAACAGCAACAGGGTCCAAAAAACCCTCTGGGGTGTGACGGCCGTGACCACCCTGATGGTGGGCACCTTCGTAGCCAGCACCCTTGCCAACCGCGCCGGCATGCGGCGCCGCTTGTTCCAGGAGGAGCCCCTGTCCCATGGCTAATACGCTGTTCATTGCTTCCATTGCCGTCATTTGGGTGATGCTGCTGTACAACATGATCCTGACCCGCGGCGGGTACTCCCACTACCGGCGGTACCGGCAGCCCATCGCCGGGTGGAAAAAAAGCAGCC
This sequence comes from Sphingobacteriaceae bacterium, assembly GCA_035303785.1. Lineage (GTDB taxonomy): Bacteria > Bacillota > Sulfobacillia > Thermaerobacterales > RSA17 > DATGRI01. Next base: position 5,429 of record DATGRI010000033.1, on the reverse strand, counting down.
GGCCCCTGCCCAAGGTGAGCATCATGATTCCCGCCCACAATGAGGAGCTGGTGCTGGAGCGCACCTTGCAGGCCATGGTGCGTCAGGACTATCCCCGGCACAAACTGGAGATCATCGTCATCAACGACAACTCCTCCGACCGGACGGGCGCCATCGCCGACGCCTTCGCCACCCGCTACCCCTTCGTCAAGGTAGTGCACCTGGCGGAACGCAACGCCGGCCGCGGCAAGCCCGGGGCCCTCAACCGGGGCCTGCCCCACGCCACCGGCGATGCCGTGGTGGTCTACGACGCCGACAACACCCCGGAACGCAGGGCGGTCTACTACTTGGCCCTGGCCCTGGTCAACTCGCCTGGGGTGGGCGCCGTGGTGGGCAAGTTCCGGGTCATCAACGCCCGGGAGAATTTCCTGACCCGCTTCATCAACGTGGAGACCATCTGTTTTCAATGGATGGCCCAGGCGGGCCGGCACCGGCTGTTCGGCATCACCACCATCCCCGGCACCAACTTCATCATCTGGCGATCCCTGCTGGATGAACTGGGGGGCTGGCAGGAGCAGGCCCTGGCCGAGGACACGGAACTATCCATCCGGGTTTACAACGCCGGGTACCGCATCATCTTTTTCCCCGCCGCGGTGACTTGGGAGCAGGAGCCGGAAACGTGGCCGGTGTGGTGGCGGCAGCGGGTCCGGTGGGCCCGGGGGAACCTGAACGTGGTGGTCAAGTACCTGTTTCGCATACCGTGGCTGGCCAACAAACGGATCGCCCTGGACATCATCCACCTGTTCGCCATGTACCTGCTGTTCTTCTTGTCGGTGACCACGTCCAACGTTCTTTTCGTGGGGAATCTGCTGTTCGACTGGAACCTGGGCGTGGGTGAAGTGGCCACGGTCCTCTGGGTGATGGCCTACGCCCTTTTCATCTCCCAGGCCATGCTGGCCTTGAGCCTGGAAGGGGCGGAACTGAACCGGGACAACTTTTTCATCGTCCTGCTCATGTACTTCACCTACTGCCAGCTGTGGGTGCCGGTGGTGATCTACGCCATGCTGGCGGAGATCAAGCGCTTCTTCCTCAGGGGCGAGGCGGCGTGGTACAAGACCCAGCGCTTCACCCGCCGCGGCAGGCTCCGCACCCATGGTCCCGGAGTAGACGGGGTGCCTATGCGGCGGCCCGGGGCCTAGTTGATGAAGGATGAAAGGAAGGTGCTGGCCACCGACAGGATGATGGAGCCCAGCAGGGCCGACCAGAAGTTGTCCACGTGGAAGCCTTTGACCACCTGGGCCGCCAGCATGAACATGAGGGCGTTGATGACGAAGGTGAACAGGCCCAAGGTCAAGATGTTGATGGGCAAGGTCAGTACGATCAGGATGGGCCGGATGACGGCGTTGACCACGCCCAGCACGGTTGCCGCCACCAGGGCCGCCATGAAGTTCTCCACCCGGATGCCGCTGAGGATATAGGGCAAGGCCATGATGATGCCGGTGTTGATGAGCCAGCGCAAGAGCATGAATTCAACCTCCCCCGGAAGGTTTCCGAACGCGGCCGCCTAAGGTTCACCTATGTCGTCCCATTTTACACCTGATGAAGTGAAGGCTGCTCTGCTGCAGCCCGATAAAGATGTGCCCACGGTGACCCACCGCATGCTGCGCCGAGACGAGCAGGGCAGGCCCATTCCCCGGCCGGGGCCGCCGGCCGCAGGTCCCGAGCCCAGGCAGGCCGCCGTGCTGGTTCCCTTCTTCCAGCATCCCTATGGGGGCAGGGACGACGCTCTGTGGCTGCTGTTCACCCGCAGGACCGACCATTTGCCCAAGCACCGGGGACAAATCTCCTTTCCCGGCGGCTCGGTGGAGGAAATTGACGAATCCTACCTGGCCACCGCCCTCCGGGAATTTGAAGAAGAACTGGGGGTGAGGGCCGGGCTGGTCACTGTCTGGGGCAGCCTGAAACCTGTCTACGTGCCCCCATCCCATTTCATGATCCATCCCTTTGTGGGCTTCCTGCCCTACAGGCCCCAATGGCGGCCCCAGCCGGCGGAGGTGGCGGGCTTGATCGAAGCGCCCCTGGCCGAACTGCTGGCGCCCGGCTGCTTCGGCTACCGCTTCAAAGAAAAGGAAGGGCGCCGGTTCTACGAGCCGGGCTTCGACTACCGCGGCAACTGGATCTGGGGAGCCACGGCCATCATCCTGGACCAGCTTTTGGCCCACTTGGAGCCGGCCTAGCCGCACCTGCCCCGCAAAGGAAAAAGGCGACCGGGGTCGCCTTTCCTCAGGCAATCAATGTCAATTCAAGAGAGCCTTGCGGCCCCATTACTCTTCCTCGTAGGCGAACAGTTCCGTGGACAGGTACCGTTCACCGGTATCGGGCAGCACCGCCACGATGAGGCGGCCCTTGTTCTCGGGGCGCCGGCCTACTTCGAAGGCGGCGTGGGCCACGGCCCCGGCGGAGATGCCCACCAAGATGCCCTGCTCCTTGGCCAGGCTCCGGGACACCTTCACGGCGTCCTCATAATCCACGGTGAAGACCTCGTCGTAGATTTCGGTGTTCAGCACCCCGGGCACGAAACCGGCGCCGATGCCTTGAATCTTGTGGGGGCCGGGGCTGCCGCCCGACAGGACCGGAGAGGCGCTGGGCTCCACGGCAACCATCTTGACCGACGGCTTGCGGGCCTTGAGCACCTCGCCCACGCCGGTGATGGTGCCGCCGGTGCCGATGCCGGCCACCACGATGTCCACCTGGCCGTCGGTGTCCCGCCAGATTTCCTCGGCGGTGGTCCGCCGGTGCACCTCGGGGTTGGCCAGGTTCTCAAACTGTTGCAGGATCAGGGAGTTGGGTATTTCGGCCGCCAGCTCCTCGGCCCGTTGGATGGCGCCCTTCATGCCCTGGGAGCCGGGGGTGAGGTGCAGTTCCGCACCCAAGGCCCGTAGCAGCCGGCGCCGCTCCATGCTCATGGTTTCGGGCATGGTCAATATGAGGCGGTAACCCCGGGCGGCGGCCACAAAGGCCAGGGCGATGCCGGTGTTGCCGCTGGTGGGCTCGATGAGCACCGTGTCGGGACCGATCTGCCCGGCGGCTTCCGCCGCTTCGATCATGGCCAGGCCGATGCGGTCCTTGACGCTGGCCAGGGGGTTGAATGCTTCAATCTTGCCGACTACGTCGGCGCCGCCATCATAGCGAAGGCGGACGAGAGGAGTATTGCCTATAAGGTCGGTTATCGATTCTGCTATGTTCATGCCGGACCTCCAACACCTCGTTGCCTGTCCAGGGATTCGGTGTGGGCAGCCCCACAGACACCCTTAAACGCTTTGAGCTTGGGGATTGTTGCCGTCTTCTTCCGTGTAGGGATCCAAGCCGACCCGCCGGAACTCCTGGTGAAGGCGGCGGATGATTTGCCGGGCTACCCATTCGATGGCCTGGGGCTGCAGCCCCATCAGTCGGGCCACCTCCTCGGCCGGCTGCTCGTGCCAGAAGTAAACTTCCATTATGTAGTTGTGGCGGTCGTCGGACTTTTCCCGCAGCCGCCGCACCGCCTCCACAATCAAGACGCCGCGCCGGTACTCATCATTTTGAGCCAGTTCTTCTTCGGACAATTCGTTGATCAGCTTGGCCAACCTGGCGCTGAGCCGGGGATAGAGCCTCAGATCCGCCTCAACTTGCTCCCGCAGCCGACGTGATATGGCCATCCACGTACCCCTCCCTTTTAGGCATTGAATTTCACAGGGCGCTGTAAAACCTGCACTTCCATCTGCCGCGGCGCTTTCCTGCCGGAAACGCTATAACGAGGATTTTTTATCGCGGAACTAGAAATATGCGTCCCGCAAAATACAGTTTCCGCGTAAATATGGCGGCAGGAGGCATAATGCAGGAACCCCTTTACAAGCCCCCGTCGTCCAAGACGGTTGCGGCGGGCTTTTTCCGCAAGATGGCCGGCGGCCTGGAGCCCGTACCCAGCGTGCCCGTGCGGGAGGCCCTTACATCCGGCATAGGCGGGCTGCTGGCCATAGCCCTGGTGAGTTGGCTGTCGGTGGCCAGCGGTGTGCCCTGGATGATGGCCCCGCTGGGCGGCAGCTGCGTCTTGGCCTTTGCCGCCCACAACAGCCCCTTCGCCCAGCCCCGCTCCATCGTCGGCGGCCACCTCATCGCCACCGCCATCGGCATATTGGCGGCCAAAGGGCTGGGGCCCACCTGGTGGGCCATGGCCCTCTGCGTCGGGCTGTCCATCTCGGCCATGCTGCTCACCAGAACCGTACACCCCCCGGCCGGCGCCAACCCCATCATCGTCCTGTCGGCCGACACCGACTGGATGTTCTTGGTGCAGCCGGTGCTACTGGGCTCCATCGCCATGGTGGTGGCGGCCCTGCTGTTCAACAACTTGGTGCGGGAGCGGCAATACCCCCGCTACTGGTGAAGGACCCGCAGCACCTTGGGGCCCGTGATATAGTTTGGCTATGAGCCGGTCCCCCGCCCCCCTTTTCATGTTTATCCTATGCCTATCCCTGGTCCTGGCGGGGTGCGCCGGCAGGGGAGCCTTCCCCCCGGACCAAGCGGGCGGCCCTCACCTTCGACGACGGCCCCTCCGACAATGTGACGCCTGTGATCCTGGATATTCTGCAGCGCAAGGGCGTGCCGGCCACCTTTTTCGTCCTGGGCAACCGGGTGGACTTCTACCCCGAACTGCTCCAGCGGATGGTGGCCGAAGGCCATGAAATCGGCAACCACTCGTGGAACCACGCCCGGCTGACCCGGCTCAGCCCGGAGGAAATAGTGGCTCAAATCGAATGGACCCAGGAGGCCGTCTACGCCTGGACGGGGCAGCGGCCCCTGGTGGTGCGCCCACCCTACGGCGCCGTCAACAGCCGGGTGAGCCAGGCCATTCCCATGCCCTTGGTGCTGTGGTCGGTGGACACCCGGGACTGGGAGACCCGGAACCGGGACCAAATAGTGGCTGAAGCCCTGGCCGGGGTTCACGACGGCGCCATCATCCTGTTCCACGACCTGTTCCCCAGCACGGCGGAAGCCTTGGAGGAAATCATCGACGCCCTGCACCGGCAGGGCTATGAACTGGTCACCGTCAGCCGGCTGCTGGGCTTCGAAGACCAGGAGACATGGGCCCGCCACGCCGGGCAGCCGGTCCGGCAATGGGAGCCCGATTAACGGGCGTGGCGCACCGCGTGGACCCGCCAGAGACAGACGACGATCAAGGCGAAGGCGATGAAAGACAGCAAGGGGATGTTGATGAAGCCGAACCAGTCCAAGTCCCGCTCGCCGCAGGGCAGGCCCACCCGGCACAGGCCGGAGTTCTGCAGGGCCGGCACCATCTGCAGCAGGTAGTGGTACAGGGCCAAGGGCGCGCCGATGGCCGCCAGGGGCAGGGAGTACCGGACCACGGCTCCATCGTCCTTGAAGGCCGCCAGCCCCAAGGTGATGGCCAGGGG
>DATGRI010000032.1 GCA_035303785.1 Sphingobacteriaceae bacterium | reverse complement strand
CCCCAATATACGAGGATGAGGGGCCAGAGCCTGATGACATACCAGGCCACCGGCACCGTGGCCAGGCCCAGGTTGTTGAGGAGCCAGACCACGCCCACCAAAATGATCAAAAGGCCGCCTATAACGCGCATCGTTACACCTCCCCGCTTCGATTTCCCGTCCATGGCCCTGGACGCCGGACGCCGCACCATGCACCGCCCGGTTCAGTAAGTATCAAACACCTCTTGGATGGCCGCCGGCTCCTTCCCGGCAGCCAGGGCCAGAATCAGCAGGACCCGGGCCTTTTGGGGCGACAAATCGTCACCGACAACAAAGGGAGCATCGGCGTAGCGCTCCACCGGCAGCACCCGGCCGCCGCCCGTGCGGCTGCTCCGCACCACCACCAGCCCCTGCTCAGCGGCCCTGCGCAAAGCCTGCTCTTCCGCGCCCGACAAGATGCCCGCACCCATGCCGGCCACTACTATTCCTTGATATCCGGCCCCGACTAAAGCGTCCACGACAACGCCATCGGCCCCCGGGCAGGAAAAGACGATTCCCACCCGGGGCAATTCCCCGGTGCCCGGCGGGATCAGGCTGAAGCCGGCGAATTCCGACCCCACCGTGTGGGGCCGCTCGGGGGAACGGTCATACTGGACGGTTCCGTCCACATCGATATGTCCCAGCACACCGGCACGACCGCTGTCCATGGCGTCCAGGCGGTAGGTGTCGGCCTTGCGGACCTCCCGGGCCGAGTGGATGGCGGCGTCCATGACCACCAGCACTCCCCGGCCGGCCGACTCACCCGCCGCTGCAACCTGCACCCCGTGAAGGATATTGACGGCGGCGTCGGAGCCCAAGGTTTCCAAGGGCCGCTGGGCCCCCACCAGGACGACGGGCTTCCGGCTGGGCACCGTAAGGTGCAGGAAATAAGCCGTCTCCTCCATGGTGGAAGTGCCGTGGGTGATGACCACCCCGTCGTAGCCCTCTTCTTCCAGGTACTTATAGGTCAAATCCCGCAGGCGGAGCCAATGGGCGGGCGTCAGATCGGCACTGGAGAAGTTGGCCAGGTCCATGGTTGCAATCTCGGCGACTTCTGCCAGTTCGGGCACCTGGGCCACCAGGTCGGCCGCTTTGAAAAATCCTGTTTGGTAGTCCCGCCAGTCCCGGCGGTGGCGGGCCCGGGCGGAAATGGTGCCGCCGGTGGCGATCATCATCACGCGCCGCAAGGTCTGGTGCCACCCCCTCCAACAGCGCCTGTCCTTTCAATGCTATACCTGCACACCTGCCCGTCCAACTGCGTAGATGGAACAACGGAGAGGGGGATGAACATGCGGTGGGTTTTCCGGCCCGGCGAAGGCGGCGTTTTCAGCAAGGCGACGGCGACAGGTCAAGCAGTTGAAGGGACAGCGGGATCCGGCGGCAGGGCGCCCGCGGCTACGGCCACCCTGACCTCGGGCCTCTTCCGGGTGCCCCAGGAAGAAAACTTGACCTTCAACTTGTACACGGTCAATCCCAACCCCGTGCCCATTCCGGTGACCCTGGAAATCAACCAAGGGGTGGGCGGCGACGGTGCCGCCTTGAAGGAAACCATCTTCTCGCAGGAAGTGACGGTTCCGCCCCATGAGTCTTTCCGGCTGACGCCCGAGGTGCCCGCCGGCGCCGTGGTGGAAGTCAACGCCCGCTGGACGCCGGCCGAGTCCCTGCCCGGCGGCGGGCTGCCGATTATACCCACCGCCACGGTGGTGCAGTTCTTCCCCGCCGATGCAGGCACCATACCCCACGTCACCTTGGCGGCCGGCTCCTTAGTCGCCCCGGCTATGCCCGGCACTGCAGCCCCAGGCCGCCAGGCCTTGCCCCCGGCCCCCACCGGCCCGGTCACCACCGGCTTGATCGACATCCCCCAAGGGGTGGCCGCCGCCCGGCCCCAGATACAGCTTCTGCTGAGCAGCTTCGCCGCCACGCCTTTGACGGCCGCCGTAACCGTCAGGGAATTGGTAGAGCACGTTCCCATCCTGGAGACCATCAGCCGGGAGAGGGTCAGGGTGCCGGCCGGCGGCGCCGCCGTCGTGCCCCTGGAATCCGTGGAGGGCCGCACCGTCAAAATCGACTTGGATCTGCCGCCGGGGCTGGTGCCGAGCCTTACGGTATTCACCTTGTTCCTGGCCGACAATTCCACGTCGCCGGTGTTCCACTTGGGGCCAAACCAGTGGGCGGTGGAGGGTTGAGGGGGCACCCGCTAAGTCATGAGATGTCTAGGAGTAATTCATACGTTCCCTGGTTATCAACAAAGGCAACAATGCCGTCATCGCGGAGCTCTTGCAGTACCCTGCTGAGAGTCTGCTCGGGCGTTTCGCCTTTGGAACCCGTTGCCGCCACAATATTGGACAGTTCGGCCTGGATAAGGTCCCGGCGCGAGAAGATTTTGGTGTTGTATTTTAGCGTGTAGCGAATTAATGCTTCCAAGACTGCTGCTTTCCAAGTCTTCTGCATCCGGGAACTCCCCTTCAGGCCGCATTCTCGCTTACGAGAGGCCCTACAACCCATACGGATTATAAATCCGGTCCGAAATGTTGATGAGGATCGTATGGGTTTCAGTGTACTGGTCCAAGGTTTGGCTGGCCCGCTCCCGGCCGATGCCCGACTGCTTGAAGCCGCCGAAGGGAATGCCCGGGA
>DATGRI010000031.1 GCA_035303785.1 Sphingobacteriaceae bacterium | reverse complement strand
CTTTTCGAATATTTGTGCCTGGCCCTGCCCCCGTCCCAGGTGCCCGGCTTCCGCCGGGAGGCCCTGACCATCCTGAGCCGGCGGGACATGCGCATCTTGGAGTTCGGCCTGTGGGCCAGCCGGGAGTTCGTCTCCATCGCCTTCGACAGTCCCGACGGCGACCCGGGCAAGGATGAAGACCGGGTGCACCTGGCCGACACCACAGCGGCCATCATCGATCTGGCCCACGGGATGGGAGGCTCCATGGAGTTTTGCCACGGCGCCGGCCTGAAGCTGGCCCCTTGGATGGCCGCCGAGCGCCGGGCGGGATTGGAAGTGCTCCGGACCATCAAGCAGGCCTTGGATCCCCGGGGCATCATGAACCCCGGCAAACTAGGCCTGTAGTTAGGAGGAACCATGACGCCCCGTTCTCCCCAGGACGAAACCTATGTGGCCCAGCTGCGGGAAAAGCTGCCCGCCGTCCACCGCCTGATCTACATGAACGCCGGCACCAACGGCCCCTTGCCCGCCTTCACCGCCCAGACCGTCGGCGGGATGTTCCGGCAGCAGTCCGACGAGGGATTCTACCCCGGCCACCCCTTCAGCAAGACGCCCGGCCCCGCCCCGGCCCAGGAGGCCAGGGCCGCCCTGGCCGCAGCCCTGGGCGCGCCGCCTGAGACGGTGGCCCTCACCACCTTCACCACCGCCGGCATCAACATCGCCCTCCACGGTGTGGACTGGCAGCCCGGGGATGAAGTCATCACCACCACCTTGGAGCACCCGGGCCTGCTGACCCCCTTGAGCATCCTGGCCCGGCGCCGCGGGATCATCGTGCGGTTCGCCGACGTGGGCCGGGGGGATCCCCAGCAGGTGTTCCAGGCGGTGACGAATCTCTTCAACCGGCGCACCCGCATGATAGCCCTGTCCCATGTGTTTTGGAGCACCGGCGCCGTGGCCCCCATCCAGGAACTGGCCCACTGGGCTCGGGAACGGGATGTGCTGACGGTCATCGACGGAGCCCAGGCCGCAGGCGCCATACCGTTGGACCTGGCGGGAACGGCGGTGGACTTCTACGCGGTGCCCGGTCAAAAGTGGCTCCTGGGCCCCGACGGCACGGGCGGGCTCTATGTGGCGCCCCAGGCCCTGGAGCGCATCGCCCCCACCTTCGGCAGCTACTTCACGGCCCAGGTGCAGGCGGCCCGGGCCGCCTATTTCGTCCCCCACGAGGGCGCCCGGCGCCTGGACAGCGGCGGCTTCTCGCCGGCCCTTCTGGCGGGCCTGGCCGCCTCCTGCCGCTGGGTGGCCGAGACCATAGGCCTGCCTTGGATCCAGGCCCGCATCGCCCACCTGGTGCGGGCAGCCCACGCCGCCTTGGCAGGGGTTGACGGGATCACCATCCTAACCCCTACCCCGGCGGGCGGCCCCGTGTCGGGCATCGTCACCTTCGCCGTGGAAGGGCGCAAAGACAAGGAGGTGACGGCCCAGTTGGGCCGGCACGACATATACGTGCGCAGCATCCCCTTCGCCCCCTACGGCGTGCGCTTGTCCCTGGGCTTTTACAATACGGAGGAAGAAATCCGGCGGGTAGCCGAAGTCCTCAAGACCCCGGCAGGGAACGACCCTGGAAATCCGGAAATAAATTAAAGTTTCCAAGTTTCGGCGGCTGACGACGCTCCTTGACGCCCCATAAGGAGGAGAAAAAGATACCGTCTCGCATTGCCCTTTCATGGAGCGGCGGCAAGGATTCGGCCCTGGCGCTGTACAAACTGTGGGAGGAGGCCGGACCGCACCGGAACCCCATGCGCGTCCTGTTGACCACCGTGACACCGGCCTACCAGCGGGTCAGCATCCACGGCATCCGGCGCAAGCTGCTGCACCGGCAGGCCCGATCCCTTTGGCCCGCCAATCCCAGCCAGCGGGGCCGCAACCCGGGCATTCCCGTGCTGGAAGTCTCGTTGCCCATCGCCTGTCCCAACCATATATACGAGGAAAGGATGCTGGCGGCCCTGAACAAGTTGAAGGGCTGGGGCATCGAGGCCGTGGCCTACGGCGATCTGTTCCTGGAGGACATGCGGGCTTACCGGGAGGAGTTGACCCGATCCGTGGGCCTGGAGCCCCTGTTCCCCTTGTGGGGCATGGACAGCGCCACCGCCGTGGAGGCGTTCTTCCAACTGGGCTTTAAAGCCACCGTCGCCTGCTGCCGGGAGGACATCCTCCCCGCCGACTTCGCCGGCCGTCCCTTCGACCGGGAATTGCTGGAGGAACTGCCGCCCGGGGTGGATCCCGGAGGTGAGAAAGGGGAGTTCCACACCTTTGTCCACGATGGGCCCATTTTCGCCGGCCCCGTGGGCTTTGCCAAAAGCGCCCTCGTTACCCGGGAGGGCGTCCACTACCGCGATTTTCTGCCCATTCCATAACAGGGGAGGCCGCCCAAGTGCCGGACACAGTCGCCATGCCCCGCAAAACCTTCGAGGCCGTTCTGGGAGGACTGCTGGAAATTGAGGAATTGCTGGCCCAGCTGACCCATGCCGCCCGGACTTCCCGGGGCGGGAGCCGGGGAGCCGCCCAGTCGGCCGGTGTGCGTCAACTGCTCCAACGCTATGTGACCCAAGTGGAAGAATGGATCAAGTCGGTGACGGTGGCCGAAGAAGACGAGGACGAAGCCGCCGCCGATGCCCAGGGCCAGGCGCCCATGGTGATGGTGGGGGCCGTGGCCCAAGTCATGGACCCCGATACCGGCGAGGTGTTTCCCATCCGCATCGTGGGCCCCAACCAGGGGGACCGGCCGGCCCAGGAAGAGCAGGTGGTGTCGGTCCTGTCACCCATCGGACAGGCCCTCCTCCTGGCCCGCCCCGGCGACACCATCCGGGTGGCGGCGCCCATGGGCACCCTCACCTACGTGGTGAAAAGCGTCGGCTATCCCCTCTGACCCGCCGGCGCCCCTGACCCGTCAGTAATAGGGCCGCAGGAGCAGGTAGACGGCCACGCCGGTGACGGACACATAAAGCCAGATGGGCAGGGTGATGCGGGCCCAGCGCCGGTGGCGATCCCAGCGGCGTCCCAAGGTGGGCCACAGGGTGAGGGGCACCAGGGGCACCAAGGCCATGGCCAAGGTCAGGTGGGTGCCCAGCACCAACAGGTAGATGACCCGCATGATGCCCGTGCCCCCGTACAAGGTGGTGCCGTGGAGCCACGTCTTGATCAGATAGGAAATGAGGAACAGGCCCGAGACGATGGTGGCGGCCAGCATCAAGTTCTGGTGGCGTTGCCGCTGCCGCCGGCGGATGGCCACGTAGCCCATGGTGAGCAGCACGGCGCTGATGCCGTTGAGCACGGCGTTCACGGCAGGGAGCCGGGATGCCAATTCCGTCAGCAGGTTTTACCCCTCCCCGTAATTGGATAAAATGGCATCGGACAGCAAGAAATCTTCTGCCTGTCGCGGGGGGAAGGTACGCCCATGGAGGTTGCCTTTTTCACCGACAGTTACCGTCCTTACGTCAGCGGCGTGGTCAATTCCATCGATACCTTGAAATCCCACCTGGAATATCGTAACCATGACGTCTACATTTTTGCACCCGCCTACCCCGGCCGGGAGGGCCGGGACCGCCACGGCGGCAGGGTGTTCCGCTATGCCTCCCTGGGAGCGCCCGTCTACCCCCAGTACCGGGTGCCCATCCCCCTGTCGGTAAGCCTGACGGCCACCTTGCGGCGCCTGGGGGTTCAGGTGATCCACGCCCACTCCCCCTTCCTCATGGGGAAGCTGGGCGCCTCGGCCGCCCGGCGGCTGGGCCTGCCCTTGGTGTTCACCTTCCACACCTTGTACGACTTCTACTTCGACATCTACGCCGGGCCCATGAAGGACCTGTTCCGCCCGGCCCTGCTCAACTACCTCCGGTCCTTCTGCAACCAGTGCCGGCTGATCATCGCCCCCAGCGGGCCGGTGGCCGAGGGCATCCGGGCCATGGGCATCCACGCCCCCGTGGAGGTGGTGCCCACGGGCATCCCCTTGGAGCGGTACGAGGGGCCGCCCCAGGGGGACGTGCGGGCCCGATGGGGAATCCCCCCCGATGCCGTGCTGTTCCTGTACGTGGGACGGTTGGCGGCGGAAAAAGACCCGGAACTGCTGCTGGACGCCTTCGCCCTGGCGGCCCGCCGGGAGGCGCAGGCCTGCCTGATTCTCGTGGGCGACGGCCCCCTGCGGGAGGCATTGACGGAAAAGGCGGCGGCCTTGGGGCTGGCGGAGCGGGTGCGCTTCGCCGGCGTGCAGCCGCCCGAGGCCATGCCCGACTTCTACAAGGCCGCCGATGTGTTCGCCTTTCCTTCCCGCTCGGAAACCCAGGGCCTGGTCCTGGTGGAAGCCATGGCCGCGGGGCTGCCCGTGGCGGCGGTGGACGCCGCCGCCACCGTCGACGTGGTGGGCGACAGCCCGGGCGGCATCCTGACGGAGCCCACGGCCGGGGCCTTGGCCCAGGCCATGCTGGCGGCAGCCTTGACGGACCGGCCGGCCCGGAGCCTGGCGGCCCGGGAGCGGGCCCGGCATTTCAGCGCCGGGCTCATGGCCCGGCGCATGGAGAAGGTGTATCAAGACCTGGTGGAAGCCGGCCGCCGGGTGCGCCCCGCTTCTTAATCGCCGCCCACGGCGGCCAAGGCGGCCGTCATGGCCTTCTTCAGCATGGCCAGGGCGTCGTCGATCTGGCCGGCGCTCACCGACAGGGGCGGCGTGATCCGCAGCACGTTGTTGTAAAGACCGCCGCGGCCGATGAGGAGGCCTTCGTCCTTGGCCGCCTGCATCACCGCCACCGCCAGGTCCGGCGCCGGCTCTTTCGTCTCGGGGTCCTTGACCAGCTCCACGCCCAGCATGAGCCCCTTGCCCCGGACATCCCCCATGACGGGGAACTCCTCCTGCAGGGCCAGAAGCCCCTGCCGCAGGCGCTCCCCCTGCACCCGGGCGTTGTCCACCAACCCCCGGTTCTCCAGCACCTGAATGGTGGCCCAGGCGCCGGCCATGCTGACGGGGTTGCCGCCGAAGGTGGAGATGGTGGGCGGCTTCAGGGCAGCGGCCACGTCGGCCCGGGCCAGGGTGGCCCCCACGGGCAGGCCGTTGGCTATGCCCTTGGCGAAGGTCATGATGTCGGGCTCCACGCCCCAGTGCTGGATGCCGAACATGTAGGTGCCGGTGCGGCCGAAGCCCGTCTGGACCTCATCGGCGATGAACAGGCCCCCGTAGCGGCGGATGATGGGCACCGCTTCCTTGAAGTAGTCGTCGGGGGGCGTGATGAGGCCCCCCAAGCCCAGGATGGGCTCGGCGATGAAGCCGGCGATCTCCCCGCTGGTGGTCGTCTGGATGATCTCCTCAATTTCCTTGACGCACTGGAGGTTGCAGGATTCGGGCTCCTGGCCGTAGGGGCAGCGGTAGCAGTAGGGGCTGGGGATGTGCCGCACCCCCGGCAGGTTGGCCCCCTTGCGCCAGGCCGCCTGGCCCGTCAGGGACAAGGCTACGGCGGAGCGGCCGTGGTAGCTGTGGCGAAAGGCAAGAATTTCGGGATTGCGGGTGAAAAGCTGGGCCAGCATGACGGCGGTCTCGTTGGCCTCGGTGCCGCTGTTGCAGAAGAATGTATGGGTCAGGTCGCCCGGGGCAAGCTGGGCCAGCTTTTCAGCCACCAGGCCCATGGGCTCGGTGTCGAACACCGTGGACGTATGCCAGACCTTGTGAAGCTGATCCACTACCGCCTGGGTGATTTCCGGGTCGCAGTGGCCTACCTGCACCGTCAGGATGCCGGCGAAGAAGTCCAAGTACTGCCGGCCATCCATGCCGTATACGTACATGCCTTCAGCCCGGTCCACCACCAGGGACTGGTCGTAGTAGGTGGTCACACCGGGAAAGATGTGCTCCCGCCGCCGGCGGCGGATTTCGTTGATGCGCTCCTGGGCCGGAGGCAGTTCGTCCATGCCGCATCCCTCCACAAATCCCGTAACGGCCTTAAACTTCAGTCTCTTTCTTTGCCCGGCAAGGGATTCCTGCGGTGAGCAACTAAGTGGACAGCAACATCTCCAAGGGGAAGGGGTTGAGGCAGGATGCTGCCCACGGCTTGGCGCCCCGTGGCGGCGCTCATGGTGCTGGTCCTGCTGCTGCTGGCGGGGTGCGGCGGACCCGGTGACCAAGACCAAGGGAGCCGCCCCCCTGGTGATGATCAGGGGGTGCAGGAGGAAAAGATCGATCCCGGGGATGAATCCGGCCCGGCTGCCGGTGCCGGCCGGGTCGACGACGGGAATGGGGTCGAGCCCACCGGTGAGCCGGAGGACGCAGCCGGTGGTACCGGAGGCGCAGGAGACGCGCCCGTTCCCCAGCCGGAGCCGGATTCCAGGCCTATGGGCTTCGCCCTGGAGCCCTTCATCACCGGCTTGAACCGGCCCGTCTACCTCACCCACGCCGGCGACGGCTCGGGACGCCTCTTCATCGTGGAGCAGGGCGGCCGGGTCCGGGTCTGGCGGGACGGCCGGGTGATCCCGGAGCCCTTCCTGGACATCTCGGGCACTGTGGGCACCCGGGGCTCGGAGCAGGGCCTGCTGTCCATTGCCTTTCCCCCCGACTTCGCCGACTCGGGCCACGTGTACGTCAGCTACACGGCCAGGGACGACAGTTCGGTGCTGGCCCGCTGGCAGGTTGACCCCGACAACCCCGACCGGGCCCTGCCCGGCTCGGGGGTGGAGATCTTCCGCCTGTCCCAGCCCTACCGGAACCACAACGGCGGCCTCATCAAGTTCGGCCCCGACGGCTACCTGTACTTCGGCCTGGGTGACGGCGGCGGCGCCGGCGACCCGCTGCGGGCCGGCCAGGACCTGGAGAACCTCCTGGGCAAGATGCTACGCCTGGACGTAACGGGACAGGAAACCTACGCAGTGCCTGAAGACAATCCTTTCCGGGGCGGCGAGGGCCGGGAGGAGATCTGGGCCTACGGCCTGCGCAACCCGTGGCGCTTCAGCTTCGACCGGGCCACTGGCGACCTTTACATCGCCGACGTGGGCCAGAACCATATGGAAGAGATCAACTTCCAGCCCGCCGGCAGCCGGGGCGGTGAAAACTACGGCTGGAGCCTGTGGGAAGGAAGCCGCGCCTACCGGGACACCATCCCGGCGGGGGCTGAAAGCTCCGCCGCCTTCCCCGTGGCCGTCTACAGCCACGGCGACGGCCACTGCTCGGTGACGGGCGGCTACGTCTACCGGGGCCGGGCCATTCCCTCCCTGCGGGGCATCTACATTTTCGGCGACTACTGCAGCGGCGCCATCTGGGGGCTGCGCAATGTGGCCGGCCAATGGGTGACGGCTCCCTTGGCCCGGACGGGCTGGAACATCACCTCCTTCGGCGAGGACGAGGCGGGCGAACTGTACGTGCTGGACCACAACGGCACCATCTACCGCCTGGTGCCGGGGAACGAGCCCATCCCCGCCGCCCTGGGGAGGCCGGACTGATGGCGGGCATGGTGGACTGGATCCTGGCCAAGCGGTCGGGGCAGGAGCTGCCGGCGGATGTGATCCGGCAGATGATAGCGGAATACACCCGGGGAGACATTCCTGACTACCAAATGGCCGCCATGCTCATGGCGATGTGGTTCCGGGGCCTGACCGAGGCCGAAACGGTGGCCTTGACCGAGGCCATGGCCCGGTCGGGGAGCGTCATCCGGCCCGAGGACCTGCCCCCCGGGGCCGCCGACAAGCACAGCACCGGCGGCGTGGGCGACAAGACCACCCTGGTGGTGGTGCCCCTGGTGGCCGCCGCAGGGGTGCCGGTGGCCAAATTGTCGGGGCGGGGCCTGGGCCATACGGGAGGCACCCTGGACAAACTGGCCGCCATTCCCGGCTTCCGGACCGACCTGCCCCTACCCCGCCTGCTGGCCCAGGTCCACCACATCGGCGCCGCCATGGCGGGCCAGACGGCGGAACTGGTGCCCGCCGACCAAAAGCTGTACGCCCTGCGGGACGTCACCGGCACCGTGGACAGCATGCCCCTGGTGGCGGCCAGCATCATGAGCAAGAAGCTGGCCCTGGGGGCCATGAACATCGTCCTGGATGTGAAGGTGGGCCGGGGCGCCTTCATGCCTGACCTGGCGGCGGCCCGGGCCCTGGCCGAAACCATGGTGGCCATCGGCACCCGGCTGGGGCGGCGGGTCACGGCCCTCCTCACCGACATGGACCATCCCCTGGGCCGGGCCGTAGGCAACGCCCTGGAAGTGAAGGAGGCCATCGCCGCCTTGGCCGGCCACGGGCCCGCCGATCTGGTGGACTTGGCCCTGGGGCTGGGGTCCGAGATGGTGGCCGCCAGCCGGGGCATCTCCCCCCAGGAGGCCCGGGGCCACCTGACCCAACTCTTAAGAAGCGGCGCCGCCCTGGCCAAGCTGGAAGCCATCATCGCCGCCCAGGGGGGCGACCCCCGGGTGGTGGAGAATCCAGACCTGCTGCCCCAGGCGCCGGTGGTGGAGCCGGTCACGGCGCCGGACTCCGGCTGGGTGGCGGGCATCGACGCCCTGGCCGTGGGCCGCATCGCCATGGATCTGGGAGCCGGCCGGAAGCACAAGGAGGACGTTATCGACCTGCGCACAGGGGTCCAGTTGGCGGTCCACGTGGGGCAGGAGGCCGTAGCCGGCCGGCCCCTGGCCTGGGTCCATGCCGCCAATCCCGATGCGGCAGCCAAGGCATCAGCCCGGCTGCGCCAGGCCTTCACCATCGCCGGGGAGCAGCCCCCACCCCGCTCCATCATCCTGGACCGGGTGGCCGCCGACGACCCCACGCCATAAGGCGCGGCCAGGCGCCTTACCAGACGCCTTATAGGAAAGGGAATAAACATGACTAGGACGGGAAACCCCAGCCAGCCAGGCCCTCCGGCGCCGGACGACGCAATGGCCCAACTGCTGGCGGCCGCCTGGCAGGCCCGGGAACGGGCCTACGCCCCTTACTCGGGCTACGCCGTGGGCGCCGCCCTGTTGACGGGCGACGGCCAGGTGGTCACGGGCTGCAACGTGGAAAACGCCAGCTACGGCCTCACCTGCTGCGCCGAGCGGGTGGCGGCCTTCCAGGCGGTGGCCCGGGGGCTGGGCGGGTGGCAAGCCATGGCCGTGGTGGCCCAGGGAGAGGAACTGCCCTACCCGTGCGGCGCCTGCCGCCAGGTGCTGGCGGAATTGGCGCCCACCCTGACCATCGTGGTGGCCAACGAAAAGGAAAGGGCGGTCACCACCATGGATCAACTGCTGCCCCACCGGTTCCGCCTGGAAAACGAACCTTCATAAATCGTCAGTGAAGGCGGCGGCGATGCGCAGCAGGGTCCAGTCGGCGCCCGACGCGGCAGTCAGGGAGATGCCCACGGGCAGGCCGCTGTCTGGGGCAACACCGGCGGGGACGACGATGCTGGGCATCCCCGTCAGGTTGAAAGGGCCGGTGAAGGTGGACAGGGCGATGGTGGCGTCTACCGGGCGGCCCCCCAGTTCCACCTCCCGGGTGCCCAGGGGCGGCGGCAGGATGGGCAGGGCCGGGGTGGCCAGCACATGGCACCGCCCCAGCACCTCTTCCAGCCCCGCCACGAAGGCACGGCGCCACTCCTGGGCCTTTTGGTACGTGGCCTCCGCCACCCCCAGGGCCCAGGACAGACGCTCCCGCACATCCCGGCAGTATTCGCCGGGCCGGGCCAGGAACCACGCCCGGTGCACCTGGGCCGCTTCCCGGCTGATGATGAACACCAAATGCTTGTATGCCTCTTCCACCATGGGCAGGGTGACGGGCACCGGCGAGGCGCCCAGTTCCACCAGGCGGTCCACCGCCCGCTGAAAGGCCGCCTGATTCTCGTGGTCACTCAGTTCCGGGAAAAAGTTTTGGGGAAGGCCCACCTGCAGGCCGGCCAAGGGCGCCTCCTGCTGCAAAGACCCTTCCGGCCATGGGAGCCCGGCGGCCCGCCGCCTCCCGGCGCCTGCGGTGGCGGGATCTCGAGGGTCGCATCCTTCCACGGCAGCAAAAAGCACAGCCGCATCGGCCACGGTGCGGGCCAGGGTGCCCACATGGTCCAGGGAGGCGGCCAGGGGAAACACCCCTGCCCGGCTGATGCGCCCGAAGGTGGGCTTGAAGCCCACCACCCCGCAGGCGGCGGCGGGGATGCGCACCGACCCCGCCGTGTCGGTGCCGATGGCGCCGGCGCACAGGCCGGCGGCCACGGCCACCGCCGCGCCGCCCGAGGACCCTCCGGACATGTGCTCATGGGACCAGGGGTTGACGCTGGCGCCGTAAAAGGAGTGCTCCGAGGTGGCCCCGTAGGCGAATTCGTGGAGGTTCAGCTTGCCCAGGATGACCGCCCCGGCCTGCCGGAGGCGCCTCACCACCGTGGCGTCGCCGGCAGCCACATGATCCGCCAGGATCTTGCTGCCGGCCGTCATGGGCCGGCCCGCCACGGCCACGTTGTCCTTGATGGCCACGGGCACGCCGTGGAGGGGCCCCCGGTACAGGCCGGCCTGAATTTCTGCTTCCGCCCGCCGGGCTTCCGCCAGGGCTTCTTCCGCCTGCACCGAGATGAAGGCCTTCAGCCGCCCGTTGAGCCGCTGGATCCGGTCCAGACAGGCCTGGGCCAGTTCCACGGGCGAAAGGCGCCGGCCGGCCAGGAGAGGGGCCGCCTCGGTAATGGCCATTTGGTGCAGGGGCGCCGGGGCCAAAGCCTCAACCCTCCGACAGCACTTGGTAATAAACTTGTTGGTACAAGTCCACCACGGTCCCGGCGCTGAAGCGGTCATGGGACCGGGCCGTGCCCGCCGCCGCCAGGCGCCGGTGCTCCGCGGGGTCCCTAAGCACCCGCAGGGCCGCGGCGGCCATGCCTTCCACATCGTCGGGGTGGAACAAGTACCGGTCATAGTCGGGGCCCAGCAGTTCGGGCAGCCCCCCCACCCGGGCGGCCAAGACCGGCACCCCGCAGGCCATGGCCTCCAGGGCGGCCAGGCCGAAAGCCTCGTGCCGGGAGGGCAGCAGGAACAGGTCGGCCTGGGACAGCACCGGCACCACATGGCTGTGCTCCCCCAGAAAGCGGATCCGGTCGTGGACCCCCAGTTCCCGGGCCCGGTGTCGCACCCGGTCCAGTTCGGGGCCGCTGCCCAGCAGGATGAGGCGGGCCGGCAGGGCCGCGGCGATGCGGGCGAAAATTTCCACTACTGCCACGGGATTCTTGGCGGGCCGGAAATTGGAGATGTGGCAGACGATGCGCTCCTCCTCCCGGGCCAGGAGGGACCGGAAGGCCGGATCCGGCCGGCGGCGGAAAACTTCCGGGTCGATGAAATTGGGTATGGTGATGATGTCCCGCTCCACGTCGAAAGAAGAAAGGGTCTCCCGGCGCAAGGCCTCGGACACGGCCGTCACGGCATCGGACTGCTGCAGGGTGAAGGCCACCACCGGGGCAAAGGAGGGGTGGTTGCCCACCAAGGTGATGTCGGTGCCGTGGAGGGTGGTGACCAGGCGGGGGCCGTTGCGCCCCAGCATGGCCCGGGCCAGGTAGGCCGACGCCGCGTGGGGAATGGCGTAATGGACGTGCCACAAGTCCAGCTGCTGCTCCGCCGCCACCTGGAACAGGCGGGTGGCCAGAGCCAGGGTATAGGGCGGCTGGGGAAACACCGGGTACTGGGGCACCTCCACGGGATGGAAAAAGACGTTGGGCAGCCCGTAGTCCAGGCGGAAGGGCACGTCGTAGCTGATGAAATGGACATGATGGCCGCGGCGGGCCAGCTGCCGGCCCAGTTCCGTGGCCACCACGCCGCTGCCCCCCGTGGTGGGATAGCATGTGATGCCGATTTTCAGCGGTCGACCCGTCATGGCGCCGCTCCTTCACCCGCCTGCCATCAAGGCTTCGAGGAGGTTGTTCACCCTTGACTTTATATCTCACGGAAGACGATGTTCGCCAGTTGCTGACCATGGATGACGCCCTGAGGGCGGTGGAAGCCGCCTTCCGGGACCAGGGCCTGGGCACGGCGGCCAACGTTCCCCGGCGCCGGGTGCGGGGCGAGGCCGCCCTCCTCCACACCATGGCGGCGGCCATGCCGTCGGTGGGCATGGTGGGGATGAAAGCCTACACCACCACCCGCCGGGGCGGGTCATTCCACGTGCTCCTGTGGGACGACGCCACGGGGCGCCTCCTGTCGGTCATGGAGGCCGACTGGCTGAGCCGGGTGCGCACCGGTGCCATGAGCGGCGTGGCCACCCGCCTGCTGGCCCGGGAAGACGCCAAGACCGTGGGCATCTTCGGCACGGGCCATCAAGCCCCCGCCCAGCTGGAAGCCGTCTGCGCCGTCCGGCCGGTGGAGCAGGTCCTGGCCTGGGGGCGGAATCAGGACCGGCTGGCCGCTTTCTGCCGCCGCATGGCCGACCAACTCCAGGTGCCCGTGGAGCCTGCCGCCGGGCCGCAGCAATTGGTGGCCAACAGCGACATCCTCATCACCATCACCACGGCCAGGGAGCCCTTGTTCGCCGGGGCATGGGTCCGGCCGGGCACCCACATCAACGCCGCCGGGTCCAACGTGTGGATGAAGCGGGAGATTGACGACGAAACGGTGGCCCGCAGCGCCGTCATCGTGGCCGACGACCTGGACCAGGCCCGGGTGGAAGCCGGCGATCTCCTCTGGCCCATGGAGCGGGGCCGGGTCCGCTGGTATCAGGTGCATCAACTGGGGGATGTGGCCGCCGGCCGGGTCGGCCGCACCGGCCCGGAAGACATTACTTTGTTCCTCAGCCAGGGCATCGCCCTGGCCGACGTGGCCGTGGGCGCCGCCGTCTACCGGCGGGCCGTGGAAGCCGGCCTGGGCCGGCCCCTCATTCCTGCCACGGAATGATCCAGAGATAAGACCGCCACGGGTAATAGTCCCGGTTGGCCGTCTCCTCGGCCACCGCCACGTAGCCGTGGCCGAAGGCCACCGGGAAGATGGAGTACGGGGTGGACAAGAGGACCCGGTCGTTGGGCCGCCGGACCATGGCGCCGGGGTTCAGCCAGGCGAAAGGCTCCCCCGACGGCCGACGGGCCACCAGCAGGCCGGGATAGGTCCTTTGCGGTGAATCGGGCAGGGGCCCCTCTTGGATGCCGGGCAGGACCAGCAGTTTGCCCGCCGACGTGGCGCCCACCCAATGGCGGCCCACCCCGTCGGGGCGGCTCAAGGGACGGCCGGGCCCTCCCTCGACGGGGTCGAAGCCGATCCCCTGCCAGCGCCCCTCTTCGGGGTCATATTCGCTCCAAAGGGCGATGATGGAGTTGGCGGCATCGTTGGGATCCACCAGCCACTCCAGGAAGGCCACGGGCCGCCCGTCCAATTGGGCTATTTCCCGTACCTTGGCGGTGGAGGGCTCCCAAAGCAGGAGCCGGCTGGCGGCAAACCCGTCGCCGTTGCCGCTGTCCAGGGACTGCAGCCCGGTGACCACTGCCAGGGCGTCTCCCTGGGGCGACCATTCCCGGTGGGGATGCAGGCGCCACGGACCGAAGACATCCTCCGTCAGCCACGGGGGCGGCACGGGGCCCCCGCTTCCCGGGCCGGCCCCGCCCGCCGTGGCCGCCCGGCCGGAGGCATCCAGCCAGGCCGCCATGCGGCCTTGGCCGTCCACCAGGCTCATGCCGATGAGGGCGTTAGGCACCCCCACCTCCCCCGGGTCCACCTCGCCGGGCAGGGCGTGGAGCACCAGCATCAGGCCGTCCTGGGGCGCAAACCCCCCGCGACCGATCCAGTGACCGGGAATGGTGGTCGTCTCGCCCCGCTCCCCTGTTGTCAAGTCCACCAAGCCGATGCGCGGGGGATCACTCCCCGGCTCGGGATAGTAGGTAACCAGCCGGCCCGCCGGCCCCACCCGGATGGGGATCAAGTAGTTGTTGGGCAGGCCCTCCAGCAGCACCTCCACCTCTCCCCCGGCTAGGTCCAGCCGGAGCACCGTGCCGCCGTTGACCAAGATTTTTTCGTTGGGGTTGGGAGTGTCGTAAACTGCGTGATACCAGTCCAGTTCGCCCAGGTCGTCCTGGGGCAGCCAGAGCAGTTCCCAGGGGCCCTCGTCGGACAGGGCCAGGATGCGGATGCCCTCCTCCCCCAGCCGCTCAGAATCGGTCTGGAGGAAGCTGACCATGACCAGGGGCTCGCTGCGCCCGCCTTGGTCGTACCAGCCCAGCAGCCTGACCAGGGCATCCCGGCCCCGGGGAACCCGGTTCCGGTGCACCGTCAAGAGGCGGCGGGCCTCCTGGGTCCGGGGCTCCACCTGCCACACTTCCGTCTGGCCGAAATTTTCCGCCAGGAAAACCAGCTTCCGGCCCTGGGGATCCCACGCCGCGTCCTCGTCCCAGACCAAGGTGCTGAAAGGCCCGATGCGCTGGGCGCCGTCCACCTCAACCCCCTCTTCACCCGCCGCCATTTCCCGCCAGGCGCTGCGCCAGCCCTGGCTGCCGTCCCGGGCCAAGGGGGTGCCGGTGCGGAAAAGCTCCACCACCGCCCACTCGCCGCTTTCCCGCTGGAATTCCACCTGCTCCTCGATGAGCCAAAGGGACTTGTCGCCCTCGGGAGCCTCCGCCTCCATCCTGAAGGACAACTGCACCGTGGCCCGCCCCTCCAATTCGTCCACGTCGGACCGGACTACTTGGGCCACCGGGTCCAGGGACCGGAAGGCGTATCCCTCCTGCTGCCATTGGAGCAGGGGCCAGCCCGAGGCGGTATCCAGCAGGGCGAAGTTGCTGTAAGGCCGATTGGACCCGTCGGGAGGTATCCAATTGACAGTATCCCGGCTGAAAAGGGCTTCGGCTTCCTCCCGGCGGCCGGCCAGGAGGGCCGACGATAAGCGCCGGGCGGCCGACTCCACCTCAGCATGCTGGGCGCCGGCTTCCAGGCGGACCACATGCTCCACCGGCCGGCCCGCCCGCCGGCCCGTCACCAGCAGCCAGCCCGCCCGGTCGTCCTCGCCGATCTCCAGGGACGACAGGGAGGCCTGCCACAAGCCGGCGCCGGCGGCCTCGGCGGCCAGGTGCCACCGTTGTCCTTTGTCGGTTACATAGGCCAAGCGGAAATCTTCCACCCCGGGAGCTTGGACTTGAATCTGGTAGGGAGCGGCCTCGGGGTCCAGCCGCAACAGGTCCTGAAGCCTGCGGCCGGTGGTGCCGCTCATAGCTACGGTAATGGCGGGGCCGTCGTCGGACGGCAAATCCTGGGAGGGCGCCCCTTCATCTGCGGGCGTGCCCGCCGGTGAGCAGGCCGCCAGGAAAACAGCCAGCAGCAGTACAAACAGAAGGGGCAGCTTTGATCTGGCCAATGGGCGCCCATCCTCCTCCGAGGCGGAGCTTCGACTAAGGGACCAGGCCGGGAATTCCTTGCCACCCTGCCCTTTTCCTGCCCGGACCGAGGAGTCCGTAGGCGAATTCCCATTACAATCGGGTTTCGGCTCGATGGAATTGCCGCCCGGGCATTGTTACACTGGGGGCGAGTGTCTAGGGAAGCGAGGGATCAAATGCGCATTCGTAAAGGGAACGGCAGAAACAATGGCATGCAGCGGCCGGCGTCCATCATCCTGCTCCTGCTGCTGGCCCTGCTGGTCCTGGCGGCGTGCGGGTCAGGCGCCCAGAACGACCAAGGCCAGGACGAGGCCGGCATGAACGGGGCGACGGCCGCCGTGCGCATCAACCCGCCGAAACCGGCACCCGACTTTGAACTGATAGACCAGCACGGCAATTCCTTCCGCCTGTCGGAGCAGCAGGGCAACGCCGTGGTCCTGTTCTTCGGCTACACCACCTGCCCCGACGTCTGCCCCGCCACCTTGGGGCAGCTGCGGGTGGTCAAGGAGCAGCTGGGCGAGGCCGCCGACCGGACCCGCTTCGTCTTCGTGAGCGTGGACCCGGCCCGGGACACCCCGGAAGCCCTGCAAAAAATGGTGTCCCGCTTCGGCGATGAAGAATTCATCGGCCTGACGGGCGACCCGGCGGACCTGGTCCAGGTCTGGCAGGACTACAACGTCTACGTGGAGCAGGTTCCGGCGGAGGGCGAAGCCGGCGAGCAGGGCCATTACTGGGTCACCCACAGCTCCTACGTCTACCTGGTGAATCCCGACGGCGTCATGGAACTGCTGTATTTCCACAACTTCGACGTGCAGGGAATGGCTGAGGACATCAAAGAAGTTCTGGCCGGTTGATTTTTTGAATCCAAGACTCTGCGGAGGGGAAGGGGAGACATGTTGAGAAATAAGTCTTTGCTTGTCGTGGTCTTGCTTTCGGCGGCCCTGGTTCTGGCCGCCTGCGGCGGTGGACAAGCCCCCGCCGGCGACGACAACGGCGCCGGGGAGGATAACGGCCAACAGGGCCTGGTCATCGAGGATGTATGGGCGCACCCCGGCGAGCCGGGCGATCACAGCGCCGTCTACATGACCATCACCAATAAAGGTGATGCCGACGACACCCTGGTGGCGGCCGCCGCCGACGTAGCCATGACCGAACTCCACGAGAGCATGGAGCACGAAGATCATACCGTCAGCATGGAGCACCTGCATGAGGTTCCCATTCCCGCCGGCGAGACGGTGGTGTTCGAACCCGGCGGGCTCCACATCATGCTGATGGACTTGAACGAGGAACTGGCCGCGGGCGATACATTCCAACTCACCCTGACCTTTGCCGAAGCCGGCGAGGTTGTGGTGGAAGTCACCGTCCGCTGAACTTGACCTACGCCTGACCCGGACCGGAGGCAGAGGCCCATGGAGCGGCCCAGCCGTCTCAGGCGCGCCGTGGTGGTCTTCTTGGCCATGGCGGCCGCCGTCATGATGATGATCATGATCACCGGCGCGGCGCCGCCGGCCTCCCCTCCGGTCAATTTGGTCATCGACGGGCTGCCGGTGACGGGCGAGCCCCGTCCCTTCATCGAGAACGGCCGCACCCTGGTGCCCCTGCGCCTCGTCTCGGAGCACCTGGACCTTTCCGTCCGCTGGGATCCCGACCGGCGAAGCATTACCGTCTCCGGGCCCTCCGGGGAGTTGTTCCTGTTGGTAAACAACCCGGCGGCCCGCTGGCAGGGGGGGCCCATCCTGATGGACGTGCCCCCCCGCCTGGTGAGCAATCGGACCATGGTGCCCATCCGGCTGATAGCCGAGACCTTCGGCGCCCAGGTCCGGTGGGACGAAGCCCGGCGCACCGTATCCATCACCACCGACGCCCCGGCGGCGGGCGGCGTCCTGGCCCCCGAGCCGGTGCTGGACTTGTCCCTGCTGCCCGCCGGCTTGTCCCCCGCATCCCTCCAGGCCGCCTGGGGGCCGGCGGACCGGGAATCCACGGACCTGCAGGGTGTCCGGTGGCTGGTCTACAACAGGCCCGACCGGTACGTGCGGGCGGGCTTCACCGGTGACGGCCTGGCGGGCCTGTTCGCTTCGGGCTCCTACTGGCGGGTCGGGTCCGTGGACGGCAGCACCACCATCGCCCAAGCCCGCCGCCTCCTGGATGTCCGGGAGCAGAGCCGGACCCACTGGCGCGGCAACGATTTTGTCTTCTATTGCAGTGACTTGCGGGACGGGCACCTGCCCGTGGCCTGGCTGGGCGGGCGCCCCGTGATGTTGTATGTGGATGAGCCGGAGAACAAAATCACCGGCGCCCTGGTCATGGACACCGACGCCTTCATGGCCTTGGATCCCGCCCAAATGACGGGCTGTTCCTACCGGTACCAGGGCAACACCCCCGTGCCGCCGGTGAAGCCCTTGACGGGCACAGCCCTGGAGCAGGCCCAGCAGGGCGAAGCCATGACCTTGCTGGAACTGGTCAATTTCGAGCGCTCCCGGCGTGGCCTGCCCACATTGGAGTGGAACGACGGATTGGCCCGGGCGGCCCTGGGCCACAGCCGGGACATGAACCGCAACGGCTTCGTGGGCCATCAGTCCCCTTCCTCGGGCAGTCCCTTGGATCGGGTATTGGCCCAAGGCATCAATCCGTGCCTCGTAGTTGAAAACATCGCCGCAGGCTTCCCCGATGCCGTCACCGCCCACCAGGCGCTGATGAACAGCGCCGGCCACCGGGATAACATCTTGCACCCGGAAATACGCTACTTCGGCAGCGGTGTGGTGGATCATCACTACACCGCCCTTTCCAGCAGCTGCATCCGACCCCGATGAGAGCGACGATGAATCCACCACAATAGGCGTTGACGAGGTGAGGAATATGGTGTTGGATTTCGCCAACCAGCCCTTGACCGACTTTTCCCGCACCGAGGAGCGGGACGCCTTCCGGCAGGCTTTGCAGCAGGTGGAGCAGGAACTGGGCCGGCACTACCCCTTGATCATCGACGGGCGCCCGGTGGACACCGACGGGCGCATCACGGTGATCAACCCCGCCGACCCGGAGCAGGTCATCGGCACCACCGCCCGGGCGGGCCGGGCCGAGGCCGACGCCGCCGTGGAGGCTGCCGAAAAAGCCTTCGCCTCTTGGAGCCGGATGGACCCCGAGGCCCGGGCCCGGGTGCTCTGGAAGGCGGCGGCCATCATGCGCCGCCGGCGCCATGAGCTTTCGGCCACAACGGTGATGGAAATCGGCCACTCCTGGGGCGAGGCCGACGCCCAGACGGCGGAAGCCATCGACTTCCTGGAGTACTACGGCCGGGAGATGGTCCGGCTGGCCCAGCCCCAGCCCGCCACCGCCCGGCCCGACGAGGACAACGCCTTGTTCTACATTCCCATGGGGGTGGGCCTGGTCATCCCGCCGTGGAACTTCCCCCTGGCCATTCTGGTGGGCACCGTGGCCGCCCCCGTGGTGGCCGGCAACACGGTCATCGTCAAGCCCGCCTCCACCACACCCATCGTGGCCGCCAAGTTCATGGAGATCCTGGCGGAGGCCGGCATGCCCCCGGGGGTGGTCAACTTCCTGCCCGGCCCCGGCGGCGAGGTAGGCGAGTACCTGGTGACCCACCCGCGGATCCGCTTCATCAACTTCACCGGCTCCCTGGAAGTGGGCCTGCGCATCAACGAACTGGCGGCCAAGTCCCGGCCCGACCAGCCCTTCATCAAGCGGGTGGCCGCCGAGCTGGGCGGCAAGAACGCCATGATCATCGACAGCGACTGCGACCTGGACGCCGCCGTTCAAGACGCCGTCATCTCGGCCTACGGGTTCCAGGGGCAGAAATGCTCCGCCGCGTCCCGCCTCATCGTCTTGAACGACATCTACGATACCTTCGTGGAGAAGTTCGTGGCCGCTACCGAGGCCGTCCGCCAGGGGCCGCCCGTGGATCCCGACAACTTCATGGGGCCCGTGGCCGATGCGAGCCAGTTCCGCAAGGTGCTGGAGTACATCGAAATCGGCAAGCAGGAAGGGAAGCTGCTGACGGGGGGCGAGGCCTTCCCCGGCGCGCCGGAAAAGGGCTACTTCATCAAGCCCACGGTGTTCGGCGACGTGCAGCCCGACGCCCGCATCGCCCAGGAGGAGATCTTCGGCCCCGTGGTGGCCATCATGCGGGCCGACACCTTCGACCACGCCCTGGCAATGGCCAACAGCACCGTCTACGGCCTGACGGGCGGCGTGTACTCCCGCAACCGGGCCAACCTGGAGAAGGCCCGGCGGGAGTTCCATGTGGGCAACCTGTACTTCAACCGGAAGATCACCGGCGCCTTGGTGGGAGCCCAGCCCTTCGGCGGCTTCAACTTGAGCGGCACCAACGCCAAGGCCGGCGGGCCCGACTACGTGAAGCTCTTCATGCTGGCCAAGTCGGTGGCGGAGAAGTTGTAAGTCTGCGGGAATACTGCCTGCGAGTTGCCTACGGCCCCGCCGGAGAAGGCCTGCCGGCGGGGCCTGTTTCTTCACCTTCGGGCGACAGGCCGGCCAGCAGCATGGTGTTCCACCGTTCCCGGAAGGTTTCCGTAACTTCATCCACCGGCACCACCCGCCGCTGCAGGTGCAGCAGGGGCACCAGCATGTTGTAGCGGAGCACCAGCTGGTTGGCTTCGGCCCAGTGCTCCCGGCAGTAGGCCACCGTTTCCTCGAATTCCATGTGCAGGCGGGACAGTTCCGACCGGGTCAAGGTGACGATGTGGCCGGCTGCAGGGGTACCTTCCTCGTTGACCGGCTGGGCCGCGGGTTCGGGACGGCTCTCCCGGGCAGCCGCCTGGGACCGGCGGCGCCAGGGCCACCACCGGGGGCCGGACCGGCGGGCCCGGGCGGCAGCGGCGGCCTGGTGGCGCCGGCGGGCTTGGGCCAGCACCCCCTGGAGCAGCTCCAGGGCCACCTCCATGCGCCGGCGGCAGCGGTCCTGGATGGCCCGGATGTCCTGGCTCAAGGCGATCCATTCGGGGACATAGCCGTGGTCCTTCAGCAGGCGATGGACCGGCCGCTCTTCCCGGTCCAGGAAGGGGTTTTCCGTCAAGGGCAGAGGCCGGCCCCGCCCGGGCAGGTCCTTAAAGGCCCCCGAGGACATGGCTTCCTGGATCCGCTCCTCCACCAGCTCCTGCCACGATGACAAAGGCTTGGGCACGGGATCCTGGATATCTTCTCCCTCTTTGTAGCGGGCGGCCTTTTCCTTGGGGTCCACGGCCCTCCATCCCTCCTCCCCCAATTATAATGCTCTCCCGCATAGCGGCCCGCTCCCCGGCAAAGGCTGATGGAGACGACGGGCGGCCCGCCCGTGGCGGGCCGGGGAGGCAGGAGAATGAACCCATTGCGCGACGTTAACGGCAGGAGGCCCATGGCCGCCCTGGCGGTGGTGCTGGGCCTGTGCCTCATCCTCTTGACGGGCTGCCCCCGTTCGGCCCGCCGGGGCCCCGTCACCAGCGGCGGCATGGCCACCGAGCACCGGGTGGTCATGGGCGACAACTTCTTTCAGCCCAACCGCATCGAGGTGCCCTTGGGCACGGAAATCACCGTGCATCTCCCCAACCAAGGGGCCCTGGTCCACAACTTCCAGCTGGATGAGTTCGACATCAATGAAGATGTGGAGCCCGGGGATGAGAAAACTATTTATTTCACCGCCGACGAGGCGGGGACCTTCACCTTCATCTGCAACATTCCTGGCCATAAGGAGTCCGGCATGGTGGGAACCTTGGAGGTGAAGGAGCCGTGACGGGACACAATATGCCTCTGCCAGAATATGCCCCTGCCGGCCATGCCACACTAGGGCCGTAAAGGGAGGATGCCCATGTACCATGAAAGCTTCCGGCAGATGCTGGACACCTTGCAGCACCGGGTGGAGGACGCCCGGCGCTCGGGCATGTCCATGGACGAGATGGTCCAGTTGACCAGCCAAATCGGCGACTGGCTGGCGGTGGACGCCCAGCCCCGCACCCAGGAGCAGCGGCTGCTGCGGGATTTATGGCAGGTGGCGGGCCCGCAGGACAAGGAAACGTTGAGCCGGCTCCTCATCCAGTTGGCGGAGAGCCGGCCCCAGTAAAGCCACTTTTATCAGGCCCCTGCCGCCGGGTCCCGGCCGGCGGCCTCCGCAGGCCTAGAATATCAGCCTTTCGGCCGGTGTCTGGGGATCTTGCCCCGCAGAGGTGAAACGGTCCAAGGCCGTGGGCAGGGGCTCATCCCCGCCGGCCATGGCCTTGGCCAGCACCTGGGCCGTCCCCGGGATCAAGGACACGCCGCTGCCGTTGAAGCCGGTGCAGAGCCACACGTTGTCCCAGCCCGGCACCCGGCCGGCCAGGGGCACCCCGTCGGGGGTGGCCAGATCCTTGGGCATCCAAACCCGCTGCACCGTCGATTGGGCCAAGGCGGGCCAAACCCGCTGGGCCCCCTCCACGAAGCCGGCCAGCACATCCCAGTTCCACTCGCCCTGGCCGTCTACCGGCGGCTCGTCGGCCCGGCCGCCGAAAACCACCTGAGGGCCGGCAGGGGTCACGAAGAGGCGGGTGCACCAGTCCATCACCACAGGGCCCGACACGGGCTCGGGCCCCGTCACCGAGACGGCGCCGTAGGTCAGGGGCTCCAGGGGCGGTTCATAAGGGAGCATGGCGCACAGTTCCAAGATGTCCATGCCCGCCGCCAGGAGCAGCTGCCCGGCCTGCAGGGACTCCTTGGTGGTCTTTATCTCGGTTACGGTGGAGCCCTTGGCTTCCAACCCGGTCACCGCCTGGGCCGGCAGGATTTCCACCCGGCCGGATCCGTGGACGGCAAACCAGAACAAATCCACCAAGTCCAAAGTTTCGATGAGCAATTCCGAGGGGATCCAGCAGCACCGCCCCTGGATGCCCTCCAGGTGGGGCCACCGCTGCAAGTCGCCGGCCGTCAGCCATTCCACGGGGAGATCTTGGGCCACCGCCGCCGCGAATTCGTCCGGACCTACTTCTACCCCGTCCCCGTCCACCGAGGGCCAGACCATGAGGGCCCCCTCGGCCCGCAAGGTCACCGGGTGCTCTACGTGGTCGATGGCCATGGACACCAGGCTGCGGGTGGCCGCCGCCAGCCGCTGGTTCACCGGGTGGCTGAAGCTTTGCCGCACCATGCCCAGGGCCTGCCGCGTGCTGCCCGTGCCCACAACCCGCCGGTCGTCCACGATGGCGATGCGCAGATTGGGGTCTTCCTGCAGGAGGTAGTAGGCCGTGCTCATGCCACTCAACCCTGCGCCGACGATGACGATGTCTGCGGTCTTCACGGTGTTCCCCCCCTTGCCCACCGGTGCGTCGCCGGTCGTTGTCCGGGCGGATCCGCCCCGAAGAGCCGAGTAATTGTGTATTGCCCTCCGCTGCGGCAATTCCTGCCGGAGACGGCCGGGAATGATGCCCCCGCCCCCGGGAAACGCTACGGCTGCCGCGGAGGTGAAAGATTGCTGGTCTACCTGGCGGTAGTCATCGTCACGGGGCTTCTGGTCTTGGGCGCCGGCCTATGGGCCCTGGCCAAAGGCCGCCTGCCCCGGACAGGCAGGGTGAACCGCATCACCGGCTTCAGCCTGGCCTTGGCGGGCGTGGGGCTCATCCTGAGCACCGCCTACTTCCTCGCCGGGGTGGAAACCCTGCCCTCCCGGGGACAGTTCCCGTGGCTCACCACGCCCTTGACGGAACTGGGGCGGCCCCAGCCCGACCGGCCCCGGGCCCACCTGACCGAGTCCAACGTCCTGGCGGTGGCCGAGGAAGCCCTGCCGGTGGACAAGATGCCCGACGGGAGCCGCCGACTGCGCCTCCTCATATCCCAGGATGTGGACCATCTCTGGCTGGTCCTGAAGGCCCTGCCCGGCGAGGGGGAAGCCCTGCAGGAGGCCATCCGCCGGGACGCCTGGGCCGTCAACCAGGCCTTGTTCGGCGACCTCCAGTTCGGCCGCATCGACCGCATCAACATCATAGTCACCCACCCTTCGGGGAGCACCGCCGAGCCCGAACTCCACGTGGGGCCGGTGGTGGCCCGCATCACCATGGAGCGGGAGCAGTACGAAGAGATGATGCGGGCCGGCTTCCAGACCCGCCGCCTGGACGACGTGGCCGCGGTGCGGTGGTACCCGCCCTTCCAGCAGGCCACAGGCCCCACCGCTGGGAATCAGTAGTCCAGGGTCAAGGCCGGCCGGCAGATGCCAGGGCTACCCGGGCTCAGCCCCCGGCCTCAGCCCCCAGGCACAGCTCCCGTGCTCAGCCCCCGGCCTCAGCCGCGGGATGGACCCGGGGCCGATGAAAATCTGCTCTTGATGGGCTTGGTTCTGATTCCTTATGGGTGAAAAAATGGGCATCGGCAAAATGGATGTATATAATTCCTGAGCCTATAGGGCTAGATTTTGCGTTTTCGGATCGTAGGGGTTCAAATTTTGAGGGTGAAATCAGCCCGGC
>DATGRI010000030.1 GCA_035303785.1 Sphingobacteriaceae bacterium | reverse complement strand
GGGGCCCGGGTGGTGGCCACCACCCACCACAGCCGGCTGAAGGCCTTCGCCCTGGCGGAGCCCCGGGCGGCCAACGCCTCGGTGGCCTTCGACCCCCAAACCCTTGCCCCCACTTATCGGCTGGTCATCGGGGTGCCGGGGCGCAGCCATGCCCTCACCATCGCCGCCCGCCTGGGCATGCCGGGGGAAATCCTGGACGAGGCCCAGCAATGGCTGGATCCCGGCAGCGGTCGCCTGGAAGAGGCCATCGCCGGGGCCGAGGACATCCACCGGGAAATGGAGGGGCAGCGGCAGCGGCTGGCCAGGGAGTTGGCCCAGGTGGAAGCCCTCCGCCGGGAACTGGAGGAGAAGCTGGCGGCCGCCGCAGAGCAGAGGGCCCGCTGGCTGTCGGTCACCCGGGAAGCGGCGACGACCCGCTTGAACCGCCTGACGGAAGAAGCCGAGGAACTCCTGGCCCGCCTGCGACAGGCGGCCCGGGAAGGAGCCAAGGCGGGAGAAGCCGTGGGGGAGAAGACCCGGCGCCGCCTGGCCCAAATCCGGCAGGAAGCCGGCGCCCTCCTGGCCCGCACCGCCGCCGAGGCGAAGCAGGAAGATGCCCCAGGGCCGGCGGCGCCCCCATCCGTTGCCCCCGGCCAGGCCGCGGGCAGGGAAGTCCCCTGGCCGCCCCGGCCCGGGGAACCCGTCTGGGTGCGGGCCCTGCAGCAGGCGGGAGAGTTGATGCACTACCTGGATGAAGGCAGGTCGGCCATGGTGCGTCTAGGCGCCCTGACCATGAAGGTGGACGTGGATCAGTTGGCGCCGCCCCCCGCGGGAGCCGCCCCCGCCCCGGCGCCGGTGCCGGCGGCGGATAAGCCGGGGCAGCCCCTGGCTGCCGCCAAGGCGGCCCACATGCCGCTGGAACTCCACTTGCGGGGCATGACGGTGGATGAAGCCCTGGCCAAACTGGACAAGTACCTGGACGACGCCCTGCTGGCGGGCCTGGCGGAAGTGCGCATCGTCCACGGCAAGGGCACGGGCACCTTGCGGGCCGCTGTGCAGCGGTTCCTGAAGGAAGACCGGCGGGTGGCCCAGGCCCGGCTGGCCCCGGCCCATGAGGGCGGCTTAGGGGTGACGGTGGTCAGGCTCCAGGGCTAGCGGCCCCGCCGCCGGGAAAAGGGCGGGCCGTTGCCGCGGCCGTTCCGGCGATCATCATCGTCGTCGACATCGTCTTCCCGGTCATCGTCATCCCCGTTGCCACGGGTCCTGTCGTCGTCCCGGCCGGCGTCTTCATCGCCGTTGTCGTCCCCGGCCTCTTCCCCGGCCTCGTCGTCCTCATCCCCGTCGTCCGGCTCCTCATCAAAGGGGGAACTACCCGTCACCACCAAGGTGCCGGGGCCCAACTCCTCCCCGTCGGCCCGGAAGTAGAACAGGTAGTTGCCCGCCCGGGGCGGGATGAAATGGACGGTGGCCGTCTCGCCGGCCAGGATGGTGGCCTGCAGGTTCACCTCGGGAATGACGAACCGGAAGTCCCGCTCGGTGCTGGTGATGGTCAGCCGGTAATGGGAGCCCGCCCTGAAGCCGGTGATGCGGCCGGGCCTGAAGGAGTCGGCTTCCACGGTGATGGTGGCCGATCCCACCGGCGGCCCCACGGGACGCCCGAAGGGGGTGCAGGTGGTGGTGGGGGGGAGCAGTCCCGGCTCCCGGGGCAGCGGATCCGTGGCCCCTTCCTCCCCTTCCTCTTGGGGGGCGGGCCGCATGAAGATCTTCTCCACGGGATCACAGGTGCAGCCGGGCGTGTACAGGACGTCGGGCCGGTCGGCACAGACCAGATAAGGCTGGAAAATATCCTCAACCTGGGTGGGCTCCGTCCCCTGGATGAAAACTTCGGTGTAGCGGTACCCCTCGGGGCAGTAGGGACCGGGCAGGGTGCCCGTCTTACTGCAGATTACGGCGTTGACGATGTTCTGGGGCCGGGGGAAGTCCTCCACCGGCATGGACTCGTGGGCCTTGGCCATGATGGCGTGCCAGATGGCGGCGGGATGGCTGCCGCCCGTCACCAGGGAGCCCCGGCTGTCCCGCAAGGTCCGCTGCTCCTTGGCGTGGCCGATCCATACGGCGGTGGTCAACTGGGGCGTGTAGCCCACGAACCAGGCATCGGTCCAGTTGTTGGTGGTGCCTGTCTTGCCGGCGGCCGGCCTGCCCCCGGGCAGGCCCCAGCGGCCGGCGGTCCCCCCGACGCCCAGGCGGTGGGGGTAGATGACGTTGCGCAGGACGTCGGTCATGATGTAGGCCACTTCAGGAGATATGACCTGCTCCTGCTTGGGCCTTTGCTCCAGCCAGACCCGCCCGTGCCGGTCCGATACCTTGGTGATGGCATAGGGCTCCGAGCGGATGCCTTGATTGCCGAAGACGGCATAGGCCTTGGCCATGTCCAGCACCGTCACCCCGTCGGTCAGGCCGCCCAGGGCCGCCGACAGAACCCGGTCGTGGCGGCCGTCCCGGGGCTCCGTCACCAAGGTGGAGATGCCCAGCCGCTGGGCGAACTCCACGCCCCGGTCCACGCCGATTTCATATAGGGTCTGCACCGCGGGGACGTTTTTGGACTCCCGGACGGCATCCCGCAAGGTAATCAGACCCCGGTAGGAGCCGCTGGATCCTGGAGCCGTCCCGTAGTTGCGGGGCCGGTAGGGGGGCTGCCCGGGAATGGCAAAGTCCGTGGGGGCGTCGTTCAGCACCGTGCCGGCGGTCCACCCGTACTCCAAGGCCGCCCCGTAGGCTATGAGGGGCTTGAAGGCGGAACCCGGCTGGCGGGTTCCCTGGGTGGCCAGGTTGAAGCCCCGCTGCACCCCCTCTTCGGACCGGGGCCCGCCCACGATGGCGCGGATGGCGCCGTCCTTGGTATCCAGCACCACCACCGCCGCCTGCACGGGGTCCGTCACATTTTTCGCCTTGGCCGGGTCGGCGCTTTCCTCGGGGCTCAGCTGGGGCACGGGAAAGGCGCTGTCCAAGGTGCTCACCACGGCCTCCTGGGCCGTTTCCTGGATGGCCGGATCCAAAGTCGTCTCGATGCGCAGCCCGCCGGCGTACACCATCTGGGCCGCCCGCTGGCCGGCCTGGGCCTCGTCTTCACCCTCCTGGAGGTAGAAGCGGGTGAAGTGGCCCAGCAGTTCGTCGATGACGTGGTTGACGAAGGACGGATACGGATAGCTGCCGTAGGCTTCCAGTTCGGCGATGGCCGGTACCTCTTCCCGGGCGGCCGCCGCCTCGGCTTCGCTCACCATGCCCAGTTCCGCCATGCGGCTCAGCACCAGGTTCCGGCGGGTGAGGAGCGGCTCCAGGTTGGTGTAGGGGGAATAGTAGGACGGGGCCTTGGGTATGGATGCCAGGATGGCCGCCTCGCTCAAGGTCAGGTCCGCCACGTCCTTGTCGAAGAAGCGCCGGGCGGCCGCCTTGATCCCGTAGGCGTTGTGGCCCAGGAAAATCTGGTTCAAGTACATCTCGAAGATCTTGTCCTTGGTGTAGCGCCGCTCCAACTGGATGGCCAGGATGGCCTCCTGGATCTTGCGGCGCAAGGTCACTTCCCGGCCGATGGGAAAGATGGTCCGGGCCAGCTGCTGGGTGATGGTGCTGGCCCCCTGGGTGTGGCCGCCCCGCAGGTTGTTCCACAGGGCCCGGAAAATGCCCCCGATGTCGATGCCGAAATGGTGATAGAAGCGGTGATCCTCGATGGCCAGAAAAGCGTTTTTCACATGAGGGGGAATGTCTTCGAACTTGATGAATTCCCGGTCTTCGGCGCCGTGGAGTTCGGTGATCAAGTTGCCGTGGCGGTCGTAGATGAAGGACGACTCGGCCGTCTG
Organism: Sphingobacteriaceae bacterium; assembly: GCA_035303785.1. Classification (GTDB taxonomy): domain Bacteria; phylum Bacillota; class Sulfobacillia; order Thermaerobacterales; family RSA17; genus DATGRI01. The sequence continues at coordinate 89,982 of DATGRI010000030.1, read as the reverse complement.
CATGTAGCTCAGGTCGTCCACCGAAGGCAGGTCCTTGAGGATGCCCGCCATGACGCCCACGCCGGCACCGCCGGTCAAGAGGAATGTGAAAATGAGGACCAACAGCAAAAGGCGCCAGGGGCGAAGACGGCGCCGCCCCTTCTTGGAACCGCCCTTGCTTCCCCTCTGGGGGGAAACCGGTGAGTCCTGCTTGCTCATGCTCATCTCCCCAGGCAGTGCCTGAACCATTATAGCATCGGCACATACGTTCGTCAGACAGGCAGGTTTGCCCCCTAGACGTACCTGGGGACGGGCCGGTTCCCCGGCGCGGCGGCCGGGAAAGCCCTGCCCCCGTGCTATAATGCAGTAAAACCGAACCTGCGCATGGTGGTGACCATCGTTGGCTTTGACCCCGCCGGCTGTCTCCCCCAAAAGCGTGGACGAGCAGTTGGCCCTCTTGAAAAAGGGGACGGCCGAAATAGTTTCCGAAGATGAACTGCGGGAGCGCCTGCAGCGGGCGGCCGCTGACGGGCGCCCTCTTCGTGTAAAACTGGGTGTGGATCCTACGGCCCCCGACATCCATCTGGGCCACGCCGTGGTTCTCCGCAAGCTGCGGCAATTTCAGGACCTGGGCCACACGGCGTACTTCATCGTAGGCGACTTCACCGGCCGCATCGGTGATCCCAGCGGCCGCAACGTGACCCGCCCCCAGCTGTCCGAGGAAGAAATCCAGACCAACGCCCTCACCTATCGGGAGCAGGCCTTCAAGATTTTAGACCCCGAGCGGACCAAGCTGCTGTTCAACAACAACTGGCTGGGCTCCCTGACCATGGCGGAACTGGTGCACCTGGCCTCCAGCTACACCGTAGCCCGGCTGCTGGAGCGGGACGATTTCGCCCAGCGCCACCGCACGGGCCAGCCCATTTCGGTCCATGAATTCCTTTACCCCTTGGCCCAGGCCTACGATTCGGTCCATATCGAAGCCGACGTGGAGCTGGGGGGCACCGACCAGAAGTTCAACCTGGTCATGGCCCGGGATGTGCAGCGCCATTACGGCCAGGAGCCCCAGATCGCCGTGCTCATGCCCATCCTGGAAGGCTTGGACGGCAAGGAGCGCATGTCCAAGAGCCTGGGGAACTACATCGGCATTGCCGAGCCTCCCGGGGAGATGTTCGGCAAGGTCATGTCCCTGCCCGACTTCATCATGGAGCGGTATTTCCGCCTGTGCACCGACGTGCCCGATGATGAGGTCGACCGCCTCATGGCCGGCGTGGCCAAGGGGGAGGTCAATCCCAGGGACGTGAAGCTGCGCCTGGGCCGGGAGATCGTGCAGATGTACCACGGGGCGGCCGCGGCGGCCGCCGCCCAGGAGGAATTCCTGCGGGTCTTCAGCCAGCGGGAGCTGCCCTCGGACATGCCCGTCGCCAACTTGCCCGATGCATGGCGGGCCGCCGGCCGGGCGCCCATCCTGGATCTGCTGGACCACGGCGGCCTGGTGGGCAGCCGCAGCGAAGGGCGCCGCATGGTCCGCCAGGGAGCCGTTCGGGTGGACGACCAGGTGGTCACCGACGAAAAGGCCGAGGTGCCCGTGGCACCGGGCACCGTGGTGCAGGTGGGCAAGCGCCGGTTCGTCCGGCTGGAGGGCTGAGGGCGGGGCGGCGGCAGCCGTCTCAAGCCTCCCCTTCCCGTCCCCAAGGTGTCAGGCTCCAGTCCAAGTTCAAATATTGGTCGGGCACCGGGCCGACGATGACGGCCTCCACCAGGGGTGTCTTTGTTTTCACCACCATATCCTCCCGGTGGAGGGGAACCATGATGCGGACATGGGTCTCCACCGACAGGTAGATGGTGTGGCGGGTCTGGTTGATGCCGGCATGGGTGAAGGCCTGATCCAGGGCCAGGCGGACCGTGCCCTGGGGGACGATGCGCACTTTGAAGCGGGGCCCGTAGGCCGCCAGCAGGTCGCTGCCCAGCACCAGGCCCAGGGGCAGTTCCACGGTGGCGGCCCCCATGGCCTGCAGGTCCTGCTGGATGGCCTGCTGCAGGCCGGCCACCAGCCGGTTGACGGCGGTGGTGTTGACCTGCATGAAGGAAACTTGGCCCTGCCGGTCGTAGCGGAGGGCTATCAAGTCCTGGTAGGCGATCTGCCCGCCCAGATGGCGGGCCAAGGAGCGGCTCAAGGTGTCCACGCCGATGATTTCTGCCTGGCGCTGGGCCATGGCCGCCAACACAGGCGACAAATGGCGCCGGCAGGCCACCGCCAGCCAGGCGGCCGCCAGCAGGAGCAGCAGACCTAGGGCCGCCATGGCGCGGCGTTGACGCCGGTATCTCCACATGGGGGTCAGACCTCCGGGGAGACGTGTCCCGGGCATGGTGCTCCCGGGCCCGTGCCTTCCAAAGTATGAAGATGGGCTCCGGGGTGTCACGCCGGGAGGCAATCTTGGGGGAAGAGGTGGACCAGTGGCAGAGGGATTTACCGCCGGAGAACTGGCGAAGGCGACGGCAGGCTTGACGGCCTGGCTGCGGGGGCAGGTGGAGAACAGCGGCGCCGGGGGCATCGTCTTCGGCCTCAGCGGCGGCGTGGATTCGGCCCTCCTGGCCGCCTTGTGCCGCGAGGCGCTGGGTGACCGCTGCCTGGCCTTGATCCTGCCCTGCCACAGTTCACCCCAGGACGTGGCAGACGCCGAAGCCGTGGCCCGGCACGTAGGCATCAAAGTTCGCACCGTGGAACTGGATTCCTTGTACGACGCCGCCCTTGCCCTCATGGCGCCGGAGGGCGCCGCGGCCGGGGCCCGGCCCCAGGCAGGATCCCGGGAAGCCATGGCGGCGGCCAATTTGAAGCCCCGGCTGCGCATGCTGACCATGTACTACTACGCCAACCTGCGGGGCTGGCTGGTGGCCGGCACCACCAACCGGGCCGAGATGACCGTGGGCTATTTCACCAAGTACGGGGACGGCGGCGCCGACCTGTTTCCCCTGGCCGGCCTGCTGAAGGACGAGATTTGGGCTTTGGCCCGGTACCATGGCCTGCCCGAGCAGGTCATCGTCAAGCCGCCCAGCGCCGGGCTGTGGGCCGGCCAGACCGACGAGGAAGAGATGGGCTTTTCCTATAAGGAACTGGATGCCTACCTGCGGGGGCAGCCCGTGGACCCCGCCATCGCCCGGCGCATCGAAAGCCTGCATGCCGCCAGCGCCCACAAGCGGCAGCGCCCGCCGGGGGGCCCCACGTGGGACCAGTTGATGGCCGCCGGCGGTAAAATTGTTGCGGAGGTGAGCAAGGACTAATGGCTGGTCATTCCCAATGGGCCAATCGCAAGCACCGCAAGGCCCGGCAAGACGCCAAGAAGGGCAAGATCTTCTCCAAGATGGCCAGGGAGATCATGGTGGCCGCCCGCCAGGGGGGTGACCCCGCCACCAACACCCAGCTCCGGATGGCCATCGAGCGGGCCAAGCAGTTCAGCGTGCCCATGGAAAACATCGAGCGGGCCATCAAGCGGGGCACCGGCGAACTGTCGGGCCAGGACTTCTCCGAGGCCATGTACGAAGGCTTCGGACCCGGCGGCGTGGCCATCATGCTGCGCATCCTGACCGACAACCGCAACCGGACCGCCGCCGAGATCCGCCACCTTTTCAGCCGCTACGGCGGCGGGCTGGGGGAGAGCGGCTCCGTGGCCTGGCTGTTCAACCGGTGCGGCCTCATCGTCCTTGACGGCAGCCAGGTGGCGGACCCCGACGAATTGCTCCTGGTGGCCATGGAGGCCGGCGCCGACGACCTGCGGACCGAGGGCGACACCTATGAGATCATCACCACCCCCGACAAATTTGAAGAGGTGAAGAACGCCCTGGCCGAAGCGGGCTTTCCCGAGCCCACTAATGCGGAGGTCACCTACCTGCCCACCACCCAGACGGCGGTGGCGGGCAAGGAGGCCGAGCAGCTCCTGCGCCTCCTGGACGCCTTGGAAGACCACGACGATGTCCAGGACGTGTACGCCAACTTCGACATGGCCGAGGAGATTCTGGCCGCCTTCGACGGCTGACGGCCCCGGGGCAGGCGAATATTGGCAGCGCCGGCGGGGGAGCCTAGGCACAAGGAGGGTTTCTTGTGTCCCAATGGCTCCAACCGCCCCGTCGCCGCCTGGGCCTGGCCCTGGCCGCCACCTTCCTGGTGGGGATGCTGGGCGGCTACGCCCTGTCCGGGTGGCGGCAGCGGGCCGCCGGCGATCCCGGCGGGCCCGGCTCCCTGGTGGAGGCGGGCCTGGACCAGGAAAGCCTGCTGCCGGTGGTGACCCGCCCGGAAACCGTCCTGCGTTTCGAATCCTTTTATACCGAATGCAGGCTTCTGTTCAGCCGGGTGGAGCCGGCCGGCAGGACCCGGGCCGGCTTTACCCGGGAAGGGCTGGCCCAACTGCTGGAGGGGTGGCACATCGCCCAGTTCGGCGATGACCAGGTGGTACTGCGCCGGTCCACCGGCGAACCGTGCCCCGACACGGGGGCCACCTTTACCTTGGGCATCGCCCAAGGCCGCATCGTCGTCTACCGGGGAACGGCGGCGGAAGGGGAGATCTACGCCGAAACCGGCCTCTCGGCCGCCGACCTCCTGCCCGGCGACCGCAGCCTGCTGGAGGAGGGCGTGGTGGTCCACGGCGAGCGGCAGATCTGGCAGTTTCTCGAAGGTTTGAGCCACGGCGCCCCCAAGGACCCGTGACGGCGGGGAGCAGGGGGGCCTTACCCCGGGGCCCGGGCCCTTTGGTAGAATATGCCCGGGAGGCAGGATCATGTCCGGTTTGGGCCAGATAGGCCGTCTGTTCATGTACATCGGGGGGGCGCTGTTTCTGCTGGGGCTCGTCCTGATCCTGGCGGGGCGCCTGGGCTTGGGCCGGCTGCCCGGCGACATCGTCTGGCGGCGGGGGCCCGTCACCGTGTTTTTCCCCTTGGCCACCTCCCTCTTGCTCAGCCTCCTGCTGACCTTGCTGCTCAACCTGCTGGCCCGGCGCTGAGCGGGACCACCATCCAGAGAATGAGGCTGTTTATGCCGGCACCCCTGCTCGTTTCCCAATTCGACTACAACCTGCCCCAGGAGCGCATCGCCCAGACGCCGGCGGATCCTCCCCACCACAGCCGCCTGCTGGTGTGCCGTGTGGATACGGGGACCGTCAGCCACAGCCGCATGGACCAACTGCCCCGCTGGCTGGATCCCGGCGACCTGCTGGTGGTGAACGACACCAAGGTGCGGCCGGCCCGCCTCCCCGGACGACGCCTGCCGGGGGGCGGCCGGGTGGAACTGGTGCTCCTGGACCGGGTGGGCCCGTGGCCCGCTAAGCCGGGCGCCGAGGTTTGGGACTGCCTGGCCCGGCCGGGACGGCGCCTCCAGCCCCAGGTGGAATTGGAGCTGGCCCAGGGCAAGATCCGGGGCCGGGTGCTGGAGGTGCTCCCCCAGGGCACCCGGCGGGTAGCCCTGTGGGCCGATGACGGCACCCCCTTGCCCCACGCCCTGGCGGCCTGGGGCAAGCTGCCCCTGCCCCCCTACTTGAAGCGGGACGTGCCCCACCAGGAGTACCAGACCATGTTTGCCCGCCGGGAAGGGTCCCTGGCGGCGCCTACGGCAGGACTCCACTTCACTCCCGAACTGCTGGCGGCCGTGGCCGCCCGGGGGGTGGAGACGGCCACCTTGACCCTCCATGTGGGCCCGGGCACCTTCCAGCCTGTGCGGGTGGAGGAGGTGGCCCGGCACCGCCTGGCGCCCGAGTACATCCGGGTTCCCCCGGAAGTGGTGCGGGCGGTGGCGGCGGCCCGGGAGCGCCGCCGCCGGGTGGTGGCCGTGGGCACCACCGTGGCCCGGGCCCTGGAGACGGCCGCCCGGGGGGCGCCCGCCGGGAGCGGGACCATCGCCCCCTTCGAGGGCTGGACCGATTTGTTCATCTACCCGGGCTTTGAGTTCCGGGTGGTGGACGCCCTGCTGACCAACTTCCACCTGCCCCGGTCCACCTTGCTGATGCTGGTGTGCGCCTTTGCAGGGCGGGAACTGGTGCTGCAAGTATATGAAGAGGCGTTGGCCGCCGGCTATCGCTTTGCCAGCCTGGGGGACGCCAGCCTGTGGCTCCGGGGGGAAGGGTAGGTTCGCAATGCCGGTAAAGTTTCGCCAGGTTCATGCCGACGCCGGCAGCCGCGCCCGGGCCGGCGAGCTCATCACCCGGCGGGGCGCCGTGGCTACCCCTTGCTTCATGCCCGTGGGCACCCTGGGCACCGTGCGGGCCATGACCCCCGAAGAACTGCAGGCCGCCGGCAGCCGCATCATCCTGGCCAACACCTACCACCTGTACCTGCGGCCCGGGCACCGGCTGGTGGCCAAGGCCGGCGGGCTCCACCGGTTCATGAACTGGCCCGGCCCCCTGCTCACCGACAGCGGCGGGTTCCAGGTCTTCAGCCTGGCCCCTCTCATGTCGGTGGACGACGACGGCATCGACTTCCGCTCCCACGTGGACGGCTCGGCCCATCGCTTCACCCCGGAACTGGTCATGGAAATCCAGGAGGCCCTGGGCTCGGACATCATCATGCCCTTGGACCAGCTGGTAGGCCCCGACGCCGGCCCCGACGTGGTGGCGGAGGCCATGGAGCGGACCTTGCGCTGGGCCCGGCGCAGCCGGGCGGCCCAGCGGGATCCCGGGCAGGCCCTCTTCGGCATCGTCCAGGGCGGGGTGGACCCGGTGCTGCGGCGCCAGTGCGCCCGGGAACTGGTGGCCATGGACTTCCCGGGCTACGCCATCGGCGGCCTCAGCGTGGGGGAGCCGGCAGAGGCCATGGCGGCCACTTTGGCGGCCACGGTGCCGGAGCTGCCCCCCGGCAAGCCCCGCTACCTGATGGGAGTGGGCAGCCCCGACTACCTGCTGCTGGCCGTGGGGCTGGGGGTGGACATGTTCGACTCGGTGCTGCCCACCCGGCTGGCCCGCCACGGCACCGTCTACACCTGGTCGGGCAAGCTGGTGCTCACCCATGCCCGGTATCGCGAAGACTTGAACCCGGTGGATGCCGACTGCGGCTGCTACACGTGCAGCAGCTACAGCCGGGCCTACATCCGCCACCTGCTGAAGGCCAACGAAATCTTGGGCATCCGCCTGGCCACCATTCACAATGTCCACTTCATGCACGACTTCATGGCCGCCATGCGGCAGGCCATTTTGGACAACGAATTTGCTTCCTTTTACCGGCGCTGGCTGTCGGTATTCGGCAGCCATGGCATAATGGAGCCGTGGCGGGGCGGCCTATGACGGCGCCGGCCCGCCTCCGGGGGGCCGTTCAAATTGCTGAAGGGAGTGGAGGGCACTGGAAGGACTTAGCATCGTATCCTTGCTGCCGTTGATCCTGCTGCTGGGCTTGGTCTACTTCACCATGATCCGGCCGCAGCAGATGCAGCAGCGCAAGCGGCAGGAAATGCTGAGCAGCCTCAAGCGGGGCGACAACGTGGTGACCATCGGCGGCATCCACGGCACCATCGCCACCATCGGCGAGAACACCGTCCGCCTGCAGGTAGGCAATAATGTTGAGATAGAAATGAGCAAGACCAGCATTGCCTACATCAAAAAGGAAGAGGAGTCATGAGCGACACCAAGGCCCGCTCTGCCACCGACTGGAGTGAACTGGAGGCCCGCTGGCGCCGGGAAGTGCACGATCCCTACGTGGAGCGCTTCGGGCAGCGGCAGGATGAGTTCCGCACCGCCGGCGGCATCCCCTTGAAGCCTGTGTACACGCCCGCCGACCGGGAGGGCCGGGATCCGGCGGAGCAGGAGGGGCTCCCGGGGTCCTATCCCTACACCCGGGGTGTCTACCCCTCCATGTATCGGGGCCGCCTCTGGACCATGCGCCAGTATGCCGGCTTCGGCTCCGCCCGGGAATCCAACCGGCGCTACCACTACCTGCTGAGCCAAGGGCAGACGGGGTTGAGCGTAGCCTTCGACCTGCCCACCCAAATCGGCTACGACTCCGACCACCCCATGGCCCAAGGTGAAGTGGGGCGCGTGGGGGTGGCCATCGATTCCCTGGCCGACATGGAAACGTTGATGGCGGGCATACCTTTGGACAAAGTCAGCACCTCCATGACCATCAACGCGCCCGCTGCCGTGCTCCTGGCCATGTACATCGCCGTGGCCGAGAAGCAGGGAGTGGCTCCCACCGCCCTGCGGGGCACCATCCAAAACGACATCCTGAAGGAATACGCAGCCCGGGGCACCTACATCTTCCCGCCGGCGCCCTCCATGCGCCTGGTGGTGGACACCTTCGCCTACTGCCGGGAGCACCTGCCCAATTGGAACACCATTTCCATCTCGGGCTACCACATGCGGGAAGCCGGCGCCACCGCCGTCCAGGAAGTGGCCTTCACCCTGGCCAACGCCATCGCCTACGTGGAGGCCGGCCTCCAGGCGGGCATGAGCGTGGACGAGTTTGCGCCCCAGTTGTCCTTCTTCTTCAACGCCGACATGGACTTTTTCGAGGAAGTGGCCAAGTTCAGGGCGGCCCGGCGCCTGTGGGCCCGCATCATGAAGGAGCGGTTCGGCGCCCGGCACGCCCGCTCCACCTTGCTGCGCTTCCACACCCAGACGTCGGGAGCGGCCCTGACGGCCCAGCAGCCCGAGAACAACGTGGTGCGGGTGGCGCTCCAGGCCCTGGCGGCCGTTCTGGGGGGCACCCAGTCCCTCCACACCAACGCCCTGGACGAAGCCCTGGCCCTGCCCACGGAGCACTCGGCCCGCATCGCCCTGCGGACCCAGCAGATCCTGGCTTACGAAACGGGCGTGGCCAACGTGGCGGACCCCTTGGGGGGCTCCTACTTCATCGAGGCCTTGACCGACGCCGTCGAGGCGGAAGTGCAGGAGTACCTGGACCGCATCGAGGCCATGGGCGGCGCGGTCCAGGCCATCGAGCGGGGCTTCATCCAGCGGGAGATCCAGGAAAGCGCCTACCGCTTCCAGCGCATGGTGGAATCCAAGGAGCGCATCATCGTCGGCGTCAATGCCTACACCGGCGAGAGCGACCCGCCGGAGGAACTGCTCAAGCTGGATCCCGCCCTGGTGGAGGAGCAGAAGGCCTCCCTGCAGCGGCTCCGGGCGGAGCGGGACAACGCCGCCGTGGAGCGGACCCTGGCGGCACTGAAAAAGGCCGCCGGGGGCACCGACAACCTGCTGCCCTACATCTTGGAAGCGGTGCGGGTGTACGCCACGTTGGGCGAGATTTGCGACTCCCTCCGCCAGGTGTTCGGGGAGTACAGCCCGGCCGAAGCCTTTTAACATCACGGGTCCAGCCCGGGAGGGGTTGTGGATGTCTGAAGCGCCCATACGAGTGCTGATCGCTAAGCCCGGCCTGGACGGCCATGACCGGGGGGCCAGGGTGGTGGCCCGGGCCTTGCGGGATGCGGGGATGGAGGTCATCTACACCGGCATCCGGCAGACCCCGGCGGCCATCGTCCAGGCGGTCATCGACGAAGACGTGGACGTGCTGGGCATGAGCAGCCTGTCGGGTGGCCATGCCCACCTGTTTCCCGCCGTCCTCCAAGGCCTGGCCGAGGCCGGCGTGGATGACGTGGTGGTCATCGGCGGCGGCATCATCCCGCCGGAGGACGTGGAGGCCCTGAAGGCCCAGGGCATGGAGGCCATCTTCGGTCCCGGCACGCCCACGGAAGAAATAGTCTCATACATCAGGGACGCCGTTGAACGGCGCCGCCTGCAGCGAGCCCGGCCCTGAGGGAGGCCGGGCTTTTTCCTTGGCAGCCGTTCCCCTTGACCCCATAGGGCCGGGCAAGTAGAGTTTTTATAGGCAGGTCATAAAACCTGGCATTAATAGCAGCTACCATACAAAGGACCCAACAGCCGTCAGTCGAGCCCATGCTCTCGGGCCCGGCACCGGCCGGGCCGTTCATCGGGGGTGGCCCTCCCATGTTCAGCCGGTTGGATCATATAGCCATAGCGGTGGCCGACTTGTCCACCGCCCTGGCCTTGTACGAACAGGCCTTCGGCCTGACGGGCGCCCAGGTGGAACGGGTGGCCGATCAAGGGGTGGATGTGGCCATGCTCCCCATGACCGGCTGCAAGCTGGAACTGCTGGCGCCCATTGACGATGAAGGCCCCGTGGCCCGCTTTCTGGCCCGTCGGGGTCCCGGACTGCATCACATCGCCTTCCGGGTGGACGATATCAACGCCGCCCTGGCGGCCGCCCGGGAAGCCGGCCTGCGCCTGCTGGACGAAAAGCCCCGGCGCGGGGCCGGCGGCGCCTTGATCGCCTTTGTGCATCCCGGCGACACCATGGGGGTGCTGGTGGAGTTCTGCCAGCGCCGGGAGACGACCGGGGATCCGTCGCCACAGTCGTAACGGTAGGGGGGACCCACGTGGAATCAATGACGGACAAGATTCGGGAACTGGAAGAACGCAACCGGCGAGCCTTCGCCGGCGGCGGTGAAGAGAGGGTCGCCCAGCAGCACCAGCGGGGCAAGTTGACGGCCAGGGAGCGGCTGGACCTGCTGTTCGACGAAGGCACCTTCACCGAACTGGACCGCTTCGTGCATCACCGGGCCACCGACTTCGGCATGGCCCAGCGGGAGGCTCCGGGAGACGGCGTGGTCACCGGCTTCGGCCTCATCGACGGCCGGCTGGTATATGCCTATGCCCAGGATTTCACCGTCCTGGGCGGCAGCTTGGGCGAGATGCAGGCCAAAAAGATTTGCAAGATCATGGATCTGGCGGTGCAGAACGGGGCGCCCATCGTGGGGCTCAACGACGGCGGCGGCGCCCGGGTGCAGGAGGGCATCGACGCCTTGGACGGCTTCGCCCAAGTCTTCCGCCGCAACACCCTGGCCAGCGGCGTGGTGCCCCAGATTTCCGCCATCATGGGCCCGTGCGCCGGGGGCGCCGTTTATTCCCCCGCCATCACCGACCTGGTGTTCATGGTGAAGGACACCAGCTACATGTTCATCACGGGGCCCGACGTCATCAAGACGGTCATCGGCGAGGAAATTTCCTTCGAGGCCCTGGGCGGGGCGCCCATCCACAACCAGAAGAGCGGCGTGGCCCACTTCTTCTGCGAGGATGACCGCGCCTGCCTGGCCGACATCCGGCGGGCGCTGAGCTATTTCCCCAGCAACAATCTGGAGGACCCGCCCTACCAGCCCACCGGCGACCCGGTGGAGCGGGACATCGGCTACTTGGATGACCTGATTCCCACGGACCCCAACAAGCCCTACGAAGTGCGGGACGTCATCGGGGCCGTGGTGGACGAAGGCTCCTTCTTTGAAGTCCATGAGCGGTTCGCCACCAACTGCGTGGTGGGCCTGGCCCGTCTCAACGGCCATGCCGTAGGGGTGGTGGCCAACCAGCCCCGCATCCTGGCGGGCGTCCTGGACATCGATTCTTCCGACAAGATCGCCCGCTTCGTGCGCATGTGCGATGCCTACAACATCCCCATCATCACCTTTGTGGACACGCCGGGCTACCTGCCGGGGAGCAACCAGGAGCACGGGGGCATCATCCGCCACGGGGCCAAGGTGCTGTACGCCTACGCCGAGGCCACCGTGCCCACCATTTCGGTAATCATGCGCAAAGCCTACGGCGGCGCCTACATCGCCATGTGCTGCCGGGCCTTGGCCGCCGACTATGCTGTGGCGTGGCCTACGGCGGAGGTAGCCGTCATGGGACCCGAAGGGGCGTGCAACATCATCTTCCGCCGGGAAATCGCCGCGGCGCCCGATCCCGAGGCCAAGCGGGCGGAACTGGTGGCCGAGTACCGGGAGCGCTTCGCCAACCCCTATGTGGCGGCCGGCCGCGGCTACGTGGACTCCGTCATCCGGCCGTCGGAGACCCGGCGGGTGCTGGCGGAGATGCTGGCCAGCCTGGGCGGTAAGCGGGTGACCGTGCCGGAGAAGAAGCACGGCAACATTCCCCTTTAGGGAATCAGGAGTAGGTGAGCGGACCGATGACATGGAATCCCCGTGGGAACTTCGGGGGAGGGAAGGTGCCGGCCCGGGTGGTGGCGGCCATCATGGGCGCCCTGGCAGCCCACATGGCGGAAGAGGCCAGGCCGTGGCGGCTGCGGGCCGTCAGCCCGGCGGCGCCGGTGGGCGGTCACCCTTGGGCCCTGGCGGGCCGGCGGGACATCATGGGCGCCCGCCGATACGTGGCAAAGGGGAGGCGACGTTGATTGACCAGGCGTAAGTACCGCGTCCGTGTGGACGGGCAATTGTTCGATGTAGAAGTTGAACTGGTGGAGGGCGAGGGGGCCCCGGCCCCGGCGGCAGCCCCTGCGCCGGCGGCTGCACCGGCGCCCGCGCCGGCCGCACCTGCGGCTCCGGCCCCTGCAGCACCGGCCCCGGCGGCGGCGCCGGCGGCCCCGGCGGCCGGCGGCACCACCGTGGCGGCCTCCCTGCCGGGCCTCATCCTGGACGTGCGGGTGGAGCCCGGCCAGCAGGTGACCACCGGGCAGGTGCTGGTGGTCTTGGAAGCCATGAAGATGGAGAACGAGATCACATCGCCCGTAGACGGCGTGGTCCAATCGGTCAACGTGACCCCGGGCACCCCCGTCAACCTGGGCGATGTGCTGGTGGTCATCGCCTGACCGCCGTTCAAAAAATTGATAAAGGGGCAGGGAAAAAGCCTGCGTCCATGAAATATTGGGCGAAGGACGTATGTCGAGCGGAGCGGGCAGGATCGCCTTACCGATGGAAGGAGCTGCCCGCGTGCTGAGGAAAGTGTGTCCCTATTGCCGGCGCGATTCTTATTCGGCCACGGACCACGGTACCTGGATCTGCCCCTACTGCGGGCGTGACATTTCAACCACAGTCACCGGCATGTACGCCGGGAGCGAACTAAAGCGGCCTGCGCCCGGAGAAGCGCCCGAAACTCTCGAAACCCTATCGGGTGCATGCCGGCAGGATCAGCGGTAAAATTTTGCCGGCACGGTTTTCGGAGGCGACCTTCCCCGATGGGAGGTCGTCTTGGTTTATGGGGAGGTGTTGCCGGTGGCCGCGGAAAAAGCCCGGCTGCGCCGCAAGTTCAACGGGCAATGGCGGGCCTTGGCGCCGGACAACCTGGCCGCCGGCGCCCGGCAGGCTATGTCCCACCTGGCCCGGCGGCCTTTTTGGCGGCAGGCCCGGACCGTCATGGCCTATTTTGCCCTGCCCGGTGAGTTGCCCACAGCCCTCCTCATTCGTTGTGCCCGCCTGGCCCAAAAACGGGTGGCCCTGCCCCGCACCGTGGATGGCGGCCTGGAGGCCCGGGCGGCAGGGGGCTTCGGCTCTTTGGTGCGGGGATCCTACGGCATCTGGGAGCCCCACCCCGACCTGACCAGCCCCGTAGCCGTCGAAGACCTGGATCTGATCATCGTGCCCAGCCTGGCTTTCGATGAGCGGGGCGTGCGCCTGGGCCGGGGCGGCGGGCATTACGACCGGTTCCTGCAGCAAGTGGACCGCCGGCGCACCGTCGTGGCCGGGTGGACCTTGGCGGCCTTCGTCGTCCCCCAACTTCCCCGGGAACCCCATGACCAGCGGGTGGACTGGCTGATCACCGAGACCGGCGCCATCCAAATCCCCCCAGCGCCGCCGTAACAAGCGCCCACCGCCGTAACAGGCGCCCCAAGGGTCGTGACAGGCACGGCCGCCGACGTTACACAGGCCTCGCCGGACAGTTTAAGCTGCCCGACTGGGCTTATTCCCTTCCATGGAGGCCCGGCAGCAGGGGTTAAGCCCAGCCCCTGGGCCTATAGCGGCCCATTTTCCTTCCCGGACCCGAAAATCCAAGAAATTAGCCCCGCCCCCTGGGCTTAAGCCCTTGACGGGGAAAGCTGAACAAGGAAATAAGCCCTGTGACGGTGCTTATGGTGTCGACGTTGACCTCTGCTCTTTCCCCGGTTCTGAATTCGGAATCATTAACGGGCAGGGCCGGTTCCAACCCGGGCAAAGTATACCCGGGCAAAGCAAAAACCAGGGGCATTGGCCCCTGGCTGGTAAACTTTAAGTCCGTTGGTGTTGTGGAGCAGAGGGGACTTGAACCCCTGGCCTCCGCGATGCGAACGCGGCGCTCTCCCAGCTGAGCTACTGCCCCGAAATTTTGGGCCCCGACGCCCGCGTGGCCGCGGCCCATCTCCCCATCATGTTAAATGAGCCGCACTCCCAAGGTCAAGAAAGGCGCTCTCCCCGCCTACGCTCCTAGGGCTGCCTGGCCCTCTGGTCCCATCCTGAAGATCCTTACCTATATTTCCACCTTTTTTGCGGAAGAGGCAGGAGGTGGTGACGTGGGGGAGAATAGGCCATTCCAGTGGGGGAAAGTGGAGGGAAGTGGTGGATGAGAGCACCGGGCAGGATATTCGGGTAACCCCAGTAGGCGGCGCCCCCCGAACGCTTTGCGTGACCACCGCCTGACCCGAACCCCTTGAGCCAAGTTTGCGCCCGACGCAACGTCGCCTCTTCCCTCCCTTTCATCCCGAGAGATAACCGGGCTCAGCCCGGAGACCGGACCGGGGGATCACCCTCATGCTCATCGGTGAGTTTCAGCACACCATAGATGCCAAGGGAAGGTTGATCATCCCCTCCCGGTTTCGTGACGGCTTGGGCGCCCATTTCATCTGTACCCGCGGGCTGGACGGCTGCCTTTCCCTGTACCCCATGGCGGAATGGGAAGCCCTGGCGGCCCGCCTCAAAGAACTCCCCACTACCCAGAGCAATGCCCGGGCCTTCGTTCGTTTCCTGTTTGCCGGCGCCACGGAATGTGTGCTGGACCGGCAAGGTCGCATCCTAATACCAGGACCGCTGCGGGAGTACGCCCAGTTGGAGCGGGATGTGGTCATCTTGGGCGTTTCCAACAGGGCCGAGATTTGGGCCTTGGAGCGCTGGCAGGGCTACTCCCGGTCGGCCGCCGAGTCCTTCGACGAAATTGCCGAGCAGTTGGTGGATTTGGGTATCTGACGCCGTAGAGCGCCCGGTGACCGGGCCCGGCGATGGGAGGGCAGGCAGGTGCCGTTGATGGTGGCGGAACACGTGCCGGTATTGACGGAAGAGGTCTTGGCCTACTTGGCCCCCACACCCGGCGGCATTTTCGTCGACGGCACCGTGGGGGCCGGCGGCCATGCCGAAGCCATCCTGGAAGCCATGACCCAAGGGCCGGCCTTTGGGGCGGAGACTCTGGGGGAGGCCACGGGCAGGTACATCGGCATCGATCAAGACCCTGATGCTTTGGTTTTGGCGGCGCGGCGCCTGGAGCGGTTCCCCAACGTCACCCTGGTCCGGGGCAATTTCCGCCACTTGAACCGGCACCTAGACGACTTGGGCGTGGGCGCCGTCACCGGCATCCTGCTGGATTTGGGCGTCTCCTCCATGCACCTGGACCGGTGGGAGCGGGGCTTTTCCTACCAGCATGAAGGCCCCCTGGACATGCGCATGGACCCGGACCAGCCCCTGACGGCGGCGGAAATCGTCAACCACTGGCCCGAAGACGAGATAGCCCGCATCCTGTGGGAGTACGGCGAGGAGCGGTGGGCGTCCCGCATCGCCCAGTTCATCGTGCGGCGGCGGCAGCAGCGCCCTCTGGACACTACCTTCGACCTGGTGGATGTGATCAAGGCAGCGGTGCCGGCGGGAGCCCGCAGGACCGGACCCCATCCGGCCCGCCGCACCTTCCAGGCCCTGCGCATCGCCGTGAACGACGAACTGGGCGCCCTGGAGGAGTTTCTGGCCCAGGCGGTCCACCGCCTGGAACCCGGCGGCCGGCTGGTCATCATCAGTTTTCATTCGTTGGAAGATCGCCTGGTGAAGCACCATTTCCGGCGCTGGTCCACCCCCTGCCGGTGCGGGCCCCATCAGCCGTGCACCTGCGGGCAGGAGCAGCTCCTGGAAGTGTTGACCCGGCGCCCGGTGAGCCCCAGTGAGGCCGAAAGGGAGCGGAACCCCCGGGCCCGCAGCGCCAAGCTGCGGGCGGCCCGGCGGGTTCTACACCCGGAAGGGAGGGAATAGCCGTGGTAGCGGCTAGGCCACTACGCCGTGAAGAGTTCTGGGACGGCCCGGCCACGACCCCCGGCCGGCGGCGCCGGCGCAAGCCTGTGTCCCGCCCCCGGCGCAGCGCCCGGGGTGAAGGGCAGAGCCCACGGCGGCAGCGGCGGGCCCAGGCCCGGTTCAAGCCCCAGGCCGGCTTTCTGCTGACCCTGGGCATAGTGGCCCTCCTGTTGTTCGGCATCGGTGTGCGTTACGCTTCCCTGAGCAGCACCGGGCGTCAACTGGTGGCCCTGAAGGAAGAACTGGCCCGGCTGGAGGATGAGAAAGCCAAGCTCATGGCTGATATCAGCACTTTGGGCTCGCCCGGCCGGGTGGAATCGGGAGCCGTGCAGTCCTTGGGCATGACCCGGCCGCTGGAAATCCGCAGCGTCCAAGTGGCCCGCCTGGAGGCGGTGCCCCAAGCCCCCGTGCTGGGAGACTCGGCGGTGATAGAACTGGCCCGAGCCCCGGAGGCTGCCGGGGAGCAGCCTGAAGGGGCCCAGGCCGGCTGGCTGGACCGGAGCACCCAAGTATTCTACCAATGGCTGAGCGGCTCTAGAGCGGAGGCCGGTGCGGGTGCGCCGACATGGCCGGCGGGGCCTTGAACAAATTCTGTCCGTTATGGGTGGCGGCATAGGTGCAGGTGCCCGGCATCGGCTTGCGCAAGCGGATCATATTTTTGTTCATAAGCACCACTTTGGCCCTGCTGGGCCTGATGGCCCGCGTCGGCTACCTGCAGTTCTGGCGCGGCGCCGAACTCCAGGCCCAAGCCTTTGAGAACCGGCTGCGCAACATCACCGTGGAGCCCAAGCGGGGCCTCATCATCGATGCCAACGGGAACGAACTGGCCCTCAGCGTCAGCGCCGACAGCGTCTTCGCCGTGTCCGCCGATGTGAAGGACCCCGCCGCCGTCGCCCAGCGCCTCAGCGAGATCCTCGACCTGTCCTACGTGGATGCCTACGAGCGCATCACCCGTCCCGCCGCCTGGTGGTACGTGAAGCGCAAGATCACCGACGAGCAGTCCCAGCGGATCAAGGAAGAGCAGAAAGACCTGCCGGGCATCTACCTGACCCAGGAAAGCCGCCGCATCTATCCCAAGGGCACCCTGGCCGCCCACATCCTGGGCTTCGCCGGCATCGACAACCAGGGGCTGGAGGGCATCGAGCACTACTACGACTCCCAGTTGAGGGGCCAGAACGGCCGCATCGAGATCGAATTCGACGCCAGGGGCCGGGAGATACCCCAGGCGGTCCAGCATTTCGAGCCGGCGGAGGACGGGCTCACCCTGCGCCTCACCGTGGATGAGAACATCCAGCACGTGGTGGAGCGTGAGCTGGACCGGGCCATGCTGGCCCACGGCGCCAAAGGGGCTGTGGGCATAGTTTACGAGCCCTGCACCGGACGCATCCTGGCCATGTCCAGCCGGCCCACCTTCGACCCCAACCGCTTCGGTGAATTCCCGCCCCAGCAGTGGCGCAACGCCGCCGTCAGCGATACCTTGCCGCCGGGCTCCACCTTCAAGCCCATCGTGGCCGCCGCCGCCTTGGAGGAAGGCATTGTGGCGCCTGCCACGCCTTTCTACGACCCGGGCTTTTACCGGGTGCCGGGGGCCACCATCCACAACTGGAACCGGGCCGGTCTGGGCTCCACCGACTTCGCCACCGGCTTCGAGAAATCGGCCAACACCATCTTCGCCCGGGTGGCGGTGGATCTGGGCTCCGACCGCTTCTACCACTATCTGGACGCTTTCGGCCTGACCCGGCGCACCGGCATCGACCTGCCCGGGGAGGCGGTGGGCATACGGCCCCCCAAGGACCAGGCCCGCACCGTGGACCTGGCCGTCATGGGCTTCGGCCAGACCTTGACGGTGACGCCCATCCAGCTGGTGGCGGCCCTGGGGGCCATCGCCTGTGAAGGCACCTTGATGCGGCCCCACATCGCCGCCGAATGGCTGGACGCCGAGGGCAACGTGATCCGGGTCCAGGAGCCCGAGGCCGTGCGCCAGGTGGTCTCCGCCCAGGTGGCCCGGACCGTTTTGGGCTTGATGGAGCGGGTGGTCACCAGCCCCGGGGGGACGGGCGGCAGCGCCAAGGTGGAAGGCTACAGGGTAGGGGGCAAGACCGGCACTTCCCAGAAGTACGAAGGGGGCAGGATCGCCCAGGGCAAGTACATCGCCTCCTTCGCCGGCATCGCCCCCATCAGCGACCCCCGGATGGTGGTGTACGTGGCCGTCGACGAGCCCCAGGGCATTTATTTCGGCGGCTGGGTGGCGGCCCCCGTGGCCGGCGCCATCATGCGGGACGTCCTCCATTACCTGCAGATCCCGCCGGACCAGCCCGACCAGGAGGGGCCCCCGCCCATCACCGGCCGGCGGGAGCCTACGGTGGTGCCCAACCTGGTTAATCTGACCCTGGCCGAGGCGGAGGCGGTGGCCCGGTACGCCGGCCTGACCCTCCGGGTCCAGGGGAGCGGCACCCAGGTGTCGGGCCAATTCCCCGTGGCGGGAGCCCGGGTGGCGGTGGGCACCCAGGTGGTGGTCAGCACCGAGGCCTCCGCCGTCCAGGAGGAAGAATGGACGGTGGTCACCGTACCTGAACTGGCAGGCAGCACCCGCCAGCAGGCGGCGGAGCGGCTGGCCGCCGTGGGCCTCCACCTGGAGGCCATCGGCCAGGGCGTGGCCGCCGAGCAGGACCCGGCG
Source organism: Sphingobacteriaceae bacterium (assembly GCA_035303785.1). Lineage (GTDB taxonomy): Bacteria > Bacillota > Sulfobacillia > Thermaerobacterales > RSA17 > DATGRI01. The sequence continues at coordinate 71,311 of DATGRI010000030.1, read as the reverse complement.
CCGGGCACCAAGGTGCCGTCGGGCTCCTATGTAAAGGTAGTTTTCCACGAGGAGCAGGGGGAGGACGAGGAGCCCGGGGAGGAAGCCTTCGGCCAGGACATGCAGTGAGGACCCCCTCTGGACTGGCGGAAACCCCTTGACTACCATGGGTGGAGGGTTTGGCCCGCGGGGCCCGGCCCCTGCGGGGATTGGATTCCGGGGAGGGAAAGGATGCGCCTGGGGGACCTGCTCAGGGAACTGCCCGACGGCTTGTATAAAGTGCACGGCTCCCCCGACGTGCCCGTGACGGGGATCGCCTACGATTCCCGCCGGGTCCGGCCCGGCTTCGTTTTCGTCCCCTGGCGGGGCGGCCTGGTCCACGGCGACGGCCACCGCTTCATCCCCGATGCCCTGGCGGCGGGCGCCGCCGTTATTGTGGCGGAGCAGGGCGCCGTCGATCCTGCCGCAGTGCGGGAGCGGGCCGTCCTGGTGGAAACCACCGACTCCCGCCTCATCCTCGGCCTCATGGCCAGCGCCTTTTTCCATCACCCCAGCACCCGCCTCCGCCTCATCGGCGTCACCGGCACCAACGGGAAGACCACCACCACCCATCTGGTGCGGCACCTGCTGCAGTGGGCCGGCCATGCCGTGGGGCTGGTGGGCACGGTGTACAATGTGGTGGGCGGCCGCCGGCGGGAAGGCAGCCTGACCACGCCCCAGGCGCCGGAACTCCAGGCCTTGCTGGCGGAAATGGCGGCGGCGGGCGACCGCTATGTCTTGATGGAAGTCGCTTCCCACGCCCTGCAGCAAAACAGGACCGCCGGCTGCCGGTTCGATGCCGGGGTGTTCACCAACCTTTCCCAGGACCACCTGGATTACCACGGCACCATGGAGGCGTACCGGGACGCCAAGGCCCGGCTTTTCGCCGGCTTGTCCCGGGATCGGGGCGGGGATGGCCCCTACGCCGTCTTGAACGCCGATGACCCGGCGGGCCCCTACATGGCCCGGGCCGGCGACGGGCGGGTCGTCTGGTACGGCCTGGCGTCACCGGCGGACATAATGGCCCGTAATATCCGTATAACTTCGGCAGGCACGTCTTTTCAGGTGGTGACGCCGGTGGGTTCCGCCCAGGTGACCATGCCCCTGGTGGGGCGCTTCAACGTTTACAACGCCCTGGCAGCCCTGGCGGTGGCCATGGAGGAAGGCATGGCCCTGCCCGAGGCCGTGGCCGCCTTGGCCGACGCCCCGCCGGTGGAAGGCCGCTTCCAAAGGGTGGACCTGGGCCAGCCCTTCACCGTCATCGTCGATTACGCCCATACCCCCGACGGCCTGGAAAAGGCCTTGTCCACGGCCCGGGAATTCACCCGGGGCCGCTTGTGGGTGGTCTTCGGGGCCGGCGGCGACCGGGACCGGGCCAAGCGGCCCTTGATGGGCGCCGTGGCCGCCCGGCTGGCCGATCACATCGTTTTGACCTCCGACAACCCCCGCAGCGAGGATCCGGAGCAAATCCTGGCGGAAATAGAAGAGGGAGCCAGGGCGGCCATGGGGAACGGCGAATTCCTGGCGGTGGTGCCCGACCGGGGCCAGGCCATCGCCGCCGCCATTGAACAGGCCAAGCCCGGCGACGTGGTGTTGATCGCCGGCAAGGGCCATGAAACATATCAAATTTTCCGCGACGAAACCGTTTACTTCGACGACCGGGAAGCGGCCGCGGCGGCCATCCGCCGGCGGCTGGCGGCCCGCTGAGGAGTAGAGAACTTGCTGTTTACCGTTGGTGAAGCGGCCGCCGCCGTAGGCGGCACCCTCCGGGGGGTGGACCCCGCCACCCCCGTGACGGGGGTGGTCATTGACTCCCGGGCAACGGGTCCCGGGGACTTGTTCGTGGCCCTGGCGGGTCAAAACGTGGACGGCCATCTGTTTGCCCGGGACGCCGCGGCCAAGGGGGCGGCCTGCGTCCTGGTGGACCCCCGGCGGCTGCCGCCCGGAGGCGACCTGCCCCGCATCGAGGTGGAGCAGCCCCTGACGGCCCTGGGGCGCCTGGCTGCCTGGTACCGCAAGGGCTTCCAGGTTCCCACCATCGGCGTCACGGGCAGCGTGGGCAAGACTACCACCAAAGAGATGATTGCCGCCGTTCTGGGCCGGCGGGGACCTGTACTGAAATCCTTCGGCAACTACAACAACGAAATCGGCGTGCCCCTAAGCACCTTCGCCTGGCGCCCCGAGCACCGGGCGGCGGTGTTCGAGCTGGCCATGCGGGCCAGGGGCGACATCAAGCTGCTGACGGACATCGTCCAGCCCACCATGGGCGTGATCACCAAGATCGGGCCCACCCACCTGGAAGTGCTGGGCTCCATGGAGGCCATCGCCGCGGCCAAGGCGGAATTGATCGATGCCCTGCCCGAATCGGGCGTCGCCGTCCTCAACGCCGACGACCCCTTGGTAGCGGCCATGGCCGGCCAGGCCCCGGGCCGGGTGGTGCTGTACGGGACGGGCGCCGAGGCCGAGGTGCGGGGCCAGGATCCCCGGCCCGACGGCCGTTTCGCCTTCACCTTCCAGTTGACCACCCCGGCGGGGAGCGGGCGGGTGCGGGTGCCTTCCCCGGGGGCCCACCTGATGACCAACGCCCTGGCGGCGGCCGCCGTGGGATGGGTGATGGGCCTCTCGGTGGAGGAGACGGCCAAGGGCCTGGCCGCCTACCAGCCGGCGGGGCCCCGCCTGGAGATCATCACCCTGCCGGGCCTGACCATATTGGACGACTCCTACAATGCGGCGCCCGTTTCGGTGAAGGCCTCCCTGGGGGCCTTGGCCCAGGCCGCCGGGTCGGGCCGGGCCATCGCCGTGTTGGGAGACATGCTGGAACTGGGCTCCCTGGCCCAGGAGGGCCATGCCGAGGTGGGCCGGGCCGCGGCCGGGACGGCCGACTACTTGTTCTGCTACGGGCCCCTCATGGCCCACGCCGCCGCCGCCGCCCGGGAGGCGGGCATGCCCGGAGAGAATGTACGCCACTACCAAGACAAGGAGCGGTTGACGGCCGACCTGCTGGGCCTGCTCCGCCCGGGGGACACCTTGCTGGTCAAGGGTTCCCGCAGCATGGACATGGGTTCCATCGTTACGGCTTTAAGGCGGGATTGGCGATCCCGGTGAGGAGTGTCGATGGCTGAATGGTACAGGCTGTAATCGGGGCAGCCTTGGTGGCTTTTGTCGCTGCCCTATTGCTGGGTCCCATCCTGCTGCCCGTTTTGCGCCGCCTGCGCATCGGACAGGTTATCCGCGCCCAAGGGCCCGCCCGTCACCAATCCAAGGCGGGGGTGCCCACCATGGGCGGGATCCTGTTCCTCACCGCCCTGGCCCTGGGCGTCATCTTTTTCGCCCCCCGCACCCCGGCCTTGGGGGCGGCCCTCATCGTCACCTACGGCTTCGGCCTCACCGGTTTCGCCGATGACTACCTGAAGGTGGTCCTCCAGCGCCCCCTGGGTCTGCGGGCCCGCCACAAGCTGGTGGCCCAGCTGGCCTTGGGCGCCTTCCTGGGCTTTTTCGCCCTGTCCCAGGGCTTCGGCTCCTGGGTGGCCCTGCCCTTTACCGACACGGTGGTGGACCTGGGCGTCTTCTACGTGCCCTTTGTCATTTTGGTCATCACCGGGGCCAGCAACGCCGTAAACATCACCGACGGCTTGGATGGCCTGGCGGGGGGCGCCGCCGTCATCGCCCTGTCCTTCTACCTGCTGGTGGCCTTGAATCAAGGGCTGACGGACATGGCCGTTTTCGCCGTAGCCCTGGCCGGCGGCACCGCCGGCTTCCTTTTCTTCAACATCCATCCCGCCAAGGCTTTCATGGGCGACACCGGCGCCCTGGCCCTGGGCGGGGCCTTGGGCTCCCTGGCGGTGCTGACCAAGACGGAGCTCCTGCTGCCCATCGTGGCGGGCCTGTTCGTCATCGAGGCGGCTTCCGTAATCGTGCAGGTGCTTTACTTTCGCCTCACCGGCGGGCGGCGGCTGCTGCGCATGAGCCCCCTCCACCATCACTTCGAACTGGTGGGGTGGCCCGAGCAGCGGGTGGTGACCACCTTTTGGCTGGTGGCCTTGGCCTGTGCGGGCCTGGGCTTCGTGGCCATGTGGGGCATAGGGGGGTAGGCGGTGAAGGCCAGGCACCGGACGGCAGACTTGGTCATCGTGGCAGCGGTGGTCCTCCTCCTGGTCGTCAGCGTGCTGATGGTCTTCAGCGCCAGCTTCTTCAAGGCGGAGCAGGAGCGCCTGGACCGCTACTACTATTTGAAGCGGCAGCTTATGTGGGCGGGCGCCGGCCTGGCCGCCATGTTTCTCACGTCCCAAATCCAGTACTGGCATTGGCGGCGGGTGGCCAGACCCCTGCTGCTGGTGACGGTGCTGCTGCTGGTGGTGGTCCTCATCCCGGGGGTGGGGATCAAGGTCCAGGGCTCCCGCCGCTGGCTGGGCGTGGGCTCCATGAGCTTCCAGCCCTCCGAAGCGGCCAAGCTGGTGCTCATCATGTTCTGGGCCGCCTATTACTCCCGGCGCACCGACCAGGTTCGCCGCTTCTGGCCCGTATTGCTGCCCTTCCTGGGCATCACCGGCTTGGTGGCGGGCCTGGTCCACGAGCAGCCCGACCTGGGCACCGCCGTCACCCTGGCGGCCATCAGCGTGGTCATGCTTTTCCTGGCCGGGGCGCGCCTGGGGCATCTCTTCCTCATGGGCATGGCCGGGGCGCCCATGCTGGCCTGGCTCATCTACAGCAAGCCCGAGCGGATGCGCCGCATCCTGGCCTTCCTCAACCCCGAAGCAGATCCGGCGGAGTCGGGCTACCATATCATCCAGTCCTTGTACGCCCTGGGCTCGGGCCATCTGTTCGGGGTGGGCTACGGCGCCAGCCGGCAAAAGTTTTACTACCTGCCCGAGGAACATACCGACTTCATCTTTTCCATCATCGGCGAGGAGTTGGGCTTCCTGGGAGCGGGGCTGGTGCTGGTCCTTTTCGCCATCATAGGCTGGCGGGGCTACCGGGTGGCGGCCTCGGCCCCCGACACCTTCGGCGCCCTGATGGCCGCCGGCCTGACCTCGTCCATCCTGCTCCAGACCATCATCAACATCGGCGTGGTCACCGGCACCCTGCCCATCACGGGGATCCCGCTGCCCCTGGTCAGCTACGGCGGCTCATCCCTGGTGTTCACCATGGCGGGGATCGGCATCTTGTTGAATTTGTCCAAATACGTGCCGCCTTGAGGTGGAACATATGCGGGTTGTTTTGACGGGAGGCGGCACGGGGGGCCACATCTACCCCGCCCTGGCCCTGGCCGAGGAACTGCGCCGGCACGACCCCCACGTCAACCTCCTCTACGTGGGCAGCCGGACGGGGCTGGAGGGGCGCATCGTGCCCGCCGCCGGCATTCCCTTCGTGGCCATACCCGCCCGGGGTTTGGTGGGCAAAAGCATGATGGACCGGGTGCGGGGCGTGGCCGCCCTCCTCCAGGGGATGGCTGCCGCCAGGAAGATTCTCACCGACGCCCGGCCATGGGTGGTGGTGGGGACCGGCGGCTACGTGTCGGGTCCTGTGGGCATGATGGCGGCCATCATGGGCATTCCCCTCATCGTCCACGAGCAGAACGCCTTTCCCAGCGTCACCAACCGGCTGCTCAGCCCCAGGGCGGCGGCGGTGGCGGTGCCCTTTCCCGCCGTGGGGGACGCCTTTCCCAGGGCCCGGCGGGTGGTGGTGACGGGCAACCCGGTGCGGCCCGCCATTTTGGCCGCCGACGGCCGGGAGGCCCGGCGGCAGCTGGCCTTGGACGGCTTCCGGCGGGTGGTGCTGGTCACCAGCGGCAGCCGGGGTGCCCAGCGGATCAACGAGGCGGCCCACGCCCTGGCGGCATCATTGCCGGAGGACACCGCCCTCCTGTGGGTGACGGGGGAGCGGTACTACGATGATGTGCTGGCCCGGCTGCAGGAGGCCGGCCTGGCCCCCGGCCCGCCGGGCCCCCTGCGGATCCGTCCTTACTTGGAAGAGATGGAGCTGGCCTTGGCGGCGGCGGATCTGGCGGTGACCCGGGCCGGGGGCATCAGCCTGGCGGAGGTCACCGCCCGGGGCCTGCCGGCGGTGGTGGTGCCGTCGCCCCATGTCACCCATGACCACCAGCGGCACAACGCCCGGGTGCTGGCCGGGGCGGGCGCCGCCGTCATGCTGGAGGATGATCAGTGCACCGGGGAAGCCTTGGCCCGCATCGTGGGCCAACTGCTGGCCGATGAGGAGCGACTGGCGGCCATGGCCGCCGCCAGCGGGGCCCTGGGCGTGCCCGACGCCGCCCGGCGGCTGGCCCAGCTGGTGCTGGAAACGGCCCGGCAGCCGGCGCCCCGACGCCGGTAACCCCAGGAGGTGGCTTTCATCAACTTTTCACATCTTGCCCCCGCCCTGCGTAGTATGGTTCGCGGCCGCGTTACGGTCAACGAACCCTTAAAACCATTGACCACCATTCGCATCGGCGGCCCGGCGGATCTGATGGCGGCCCCCGCCGACGAGGATGATCTGCTGGCGGCCCTGGCCTGGGCCCGGCAGCACCAAGTGCCTTGGCACATCCTGGGGGCGGGCAGCAACCTGCTGGTGCCCGACGAAGGGCTCCGGGGCCTGGTGGTGCGCACCCGGCCCGCCCTGGACACCTTGCGCTTCGACGGCAACCGGGTGCTGGTGGGCTCCGGCGCCTCGGTGGCCCGCCTGGTGGGCCAGGCGGCCCGTCTGGGCCTTCAGGGTGTGGAAGGCCTGGCCGGCGTGCCCGGCAGCGTGGGGGGCGCCCTGGCCATGAACGCCGGCACCCGGGGCGGCGACATAGGCAGCCGGGTGGAATGGGTGCGCATCGTCGACCAAGAGGGCCGGGTGAGGGAACTGACCCGGGAGGAACTGGCCTTCGGCTACCGGAGCAGCCGCCTCCAGCAGGAGCCGTGGCTGGCTCTTACGGCGTGCCTGGTTCTGGAGCCCGGCGACCCCCAGGCCATTCGGGCCCGGGTCGACGATGCCCTCCGGTACCGGAACGAAACCCAGCCCCTCCAATGGCCCAACGCCGGCAGCATTTTCAAGAACCCGCCCGGGGATGCCGCCGGGCGTCTCATCGACGCCGCCGGCTGCAAGGGCATGCGCCGGGGCGACGCCCAGGTCTCGGAGATGCACGCCAACTGGATCATCAATCTGGGAGACGCCCGGGCCGATGACGTGGTGGCTTTGATGGTAGATGTAGCGGAGGCGGTCTGGTCCCGCTTCGCCCTGGTCCTGGAACCGGAAATCCGTCTCCTGGGCCCCCTGTCGGCCCGCTGGCGCCAAGCCGTGGCCCGGCTGGAACAGCAACCCGGGTCCCCCGCCTGACTGCCCGCGGGCTGCCGCCGCCGCAGGGTCGTTGACGGAACCCGCGGAGGTGGTTTTGTGGCACGCTTAGTGGTCAAGGGGGGCCGGCCCCTGGAAGGCAAGGTAGCCGTCAGGGGCGCGAAAAATTCGGCCCTGCCCTTGCTGGCGGCATCCATCCTGGCCGGTGAGGCAGTAACCCTCCACCGCATTCCCCGACTGGACGACATCGCCGTAATGCTGGATATCCTGCGCTCCTTGGGCCTGGGGGTGGCGACCGAGACCTCGCCCTACGGCCTGACGGTGCACATCGTTCCCGGCCTCACCGATTACCGGGTGCCCGCCCCTTTGACCCGCCGCATGCGCTCCTCCATCCTGGTCATGGGCGCCCTCCTGGCCAAAGGGGGGCAGGTCCGCATCGCCTATCCCGGCGGCTGCGTCATCGGCAGCCGGCCCATCGATCTCCACCTCAACGGCCTGCGGAAATTGGGCGCCCAGGTGACCGAGGAGGGGGGCACCATCACCGCCGCCGCTCCCCGCCTCCGGGGAGCCCACATCCATCTGGACGTGCCCAGCGTAGGTGCTACGGAAAACCTGATGATGGCCGCCGTTCTGGCCCAGGGCGCCACCGTCATCGGCAACGCCGCCCGGGAGCCCGAAATCGTCGACCTGCAAATCTTTCTCAACCGGCTGGGCGCCCGGGTGCGGGGCGCCGGCACCGGCACCATCAGGATCGACGGGGTGGAGCGGCTGGGGGGCGGCCGCCACGAAGTCATCCCCGACCGCATCGAAGCGGCCACCTACATGGTGGCCGCCGCCATCAGCCGGGGCGATGTGGAAATCACCGGCGTCATCCCCCAGCACCTGGACGCGGTGACGGCCAAATTGCGGGAAGCGGGGGTGACGGTCACCACCGGCGACCATTGGGTGCGGGTCCGGTGCCCCCGGCGGCCCCGGGCCGTGGATCTCACCACCTTGCCCTATCCCGGCTATCCCACCGACGCCCAAAATCAATTCCTGGCCTTGATGTGCACTGCCGAGGGGACCAGCGTCATCAACGAGACCATCTACGAGCAGCGGCTGAAAATCGCCGGCGAACTCCGGAAGATGGGCGCCCGCATCCATACCGACGGGAGGGTGGCGGTGGTGCGGGGCGTGCCCAGCCTCACGGGCGCTCCCGTGCAGGCCAGCGATGACCTGCGGGGCGCCGCCTCCCTGGTGCTGGCCGGCCTGGGAGCCCAGGGCACCACCGTGGTGGAAGGGGCCCAGTTCATCGACCGGGGCTACCAGGATTTCGAAGGCGTCCTGAAGAAACTGGGAGCCGAAGTCTACCGTCTAAAGCCCGAAAAAGTCGATTCGCTGTCGAATCCCGGCACCGCCCGGCATCCCGGCGCCGGCTGACGGGAGTTGCGGCAGCGGGGGAGGGACGGGGCATGGATCCCCGCCGCCGGCGTATCTCCCGGCGCCGCCGGAGACGCCGAGGTACGCTGGTCATACTCTTTTTGCTGGCAGCAACGGCAGGCATCTTCTACGGCCTCAACTCACCCTACTTTCACCTGGCCCGGGTGGAGATCAACGGCCTGCAGCACCTGGGGGAGGAGGAGGTGCTGGAGTGGACAAGCCTCCAGGCGGAGGTCTCCCTCTGGCGCATCAGCACCGCCCAGGTGGCCGCCCGGCTGGAAAGCCATCCCCGCATCGCCGGCGCCCAGGTGACCCGACGCTGGCCCGACACTTTGGTCATCCACTTGATGGAGCGCAGGCCCGTGGTTTACGTGGCCTACCATGACCTGTGGCTGGCCTTGGATGACGCGGGGATTCCCTTCGCCCTGGAGACCGATCCCCCCGGGGACGTCCTGCGCCTCGAGGGCTTGGGCCTGGTGGACCAGCCCTTGGGCAGCCCCCTGCCCGCCGGCAGCAGGGGCCCCGTCTTGTGCGCCCTCCTGGTGGCCCAGTTCGGCATGGACTGGGTACGGCGCATCACCGTGCAGGAGTCGGGGGAGCTGGTGCTCTGGCTGGAGCACGACGTCCCCGCCCGCCTGGACGGCAGCGAAGACCTGCTGCGGTCCCAGCTGGCCGTCCTGGCCGCCCTGTGGGAGCAGTGGCGGGACCAGGCAGGGCAGGTATCCTACTTCGATGTGCGCAATCCCCAGCGGCCGGCGGTGAAGGTGCCTGATGACCCGGGCGGAGGCGACAGATAACGGGGTGCCCGTCGTTACCTGTCTAAGAGGCACAGAAGGAAAGGCCCTGCGGCTCCAAGAAAACAGCACAAAGTGAACGGCACGGCTACCTCGACGGTCTGGATCAGGCAGCCCCGGGAGGCAGTCGGGGTCGTGGGGCAAAGGAGGTACGGCCTTGCTGGAATTTGATACCGAACCCGGACGTTTCGCCGTAATCAAGGTCGTGGGTGTAGGGGGCGGCGGCAACAACGCCCTCAACCGCATGATCGAAGCCGGCCTGCAAGGTGTTGACTTCATCGCCGTCAACACCGATGCCCAGGCCCTCGCCAGCTCCTTGGCCGCGGAAAAGATTCAAATCGGCGCCCGCCTCACCAAGGGCCTGGGCGCCGGGGCCGACCCTGAAATCGGCCGCAACGCCGCCGAGGAAACTAAAGAAGAAATCGCCGAGCGCCTCAAGGGCGCCGACTTGATCTTCATCACCGCCGGCATGGGAGGCGGCACGGGCACGGGCGCCTCGCCCATCATTGCCCGCATCGCCCGGGAGACGGGGGCCCTGACCGTGGGCGTCGTCACCAAGCCCTTCGGTTTCGAGGGGCGCCGCCGGGCTGCCCAGGCAGAGCAAGGGATCACCGCACTGCGGGATGAGGTGGACACCCTCATCACCATCCCCAATGACCGCCTGCTCCAGGTGGTGGACCGGAGCACCTCCATCGTGGAAGCCTTCCGGGTGGCCGACGACGTCCTGCGGCAAGGTGTGCAGGGCATCTCCGATCTCATCGCCATTCCCGGCCTCATCAACTTGGACTTCGCCGACGTGCGGACCGCCATGATGAACACCGGCACCGCCCTCATGGGCATCGGCCAGGCCTCGGGGGAGGGGCGGGCCAGCAAGGCGGCCCGGGAAGCCATTTCCAGCCCCCTGCTGGAGACCTCCATCGAAGGGGCCCGGGGCGTGCTCCTCAACATCACCGGCGGCCCCGATCTGGGCCTGTTCGAGGTGAACGAGGCCGCGGGCATCATCACCGAGGCGGCCGATCCCGATGCCAACATCATCTTCGGCGCCGTCATCGACGAGGAACTGACCGACACCATCCGCGTCACCGTCATCGCCACCGGCTTCGGCAGCCCCAGGGAGGTTGCCGACCCCATGGACGAGACCGAGTGGGAAGGTCTGGAGCTGCGGTCCCTGGTGGGCGATGACGTAGAAGTGGAAATCCCCGCTTTTCTCCGCCGCCGCAACGGGGGCTGATGAAATCGGCCGTCATGGACGGCCGGGGCACTGCATAAGGTTTAGGCAAGGTCGGGGCAGCGCGGTCTCTCCCTCCCCTTGGGGGGTGTCGGGGCTTGCTGGTGTACCTGGATTTGCTGGCTCTGCTCAACTTCGCCATCGACCTGGCTTTGCTCTACGGCGTAGCGGCGGTGACGGGCCGCCGGACCCATCTGTTGCGGGCGGCGGCAGCCGCCGCCCTGGGAGCCGCCTACGGGACGGCGGCCGTCATGCCTTGGGGAGCCTTCCTGCAAGGAGTCTTTCCCTCCTTGATCACGGCCCTGCTCATGGTGGGCATCGCCTTCTGGCCCTTTGATCCCCGCCGTGGCTTGACCATGCTCCTATGGTTCTACGCCCTGGGCACCGCCGCCGGCGGCCTGGCCGCCCTGGCCGGGTACCGGGGGAGCGCCTTGGCGCCGGCGGCCGGGTTGTGGCCCGGTTTCGTGCCGCCTTGGTGGGGCGCGCCGGTGGGCGCCCTCTTGGTCCTCATCCTGGCTACGGGCTCGTGGCGGGCGGCCCGGCGCCTCCAACTCCAGGCCCGGCACCAGGTGGCCATCGTCATCCAGGTGGAGGGGCGGCGCATCCAGCTGCCCGCCCGGGTGGACACGGGCCACGACGCCGTAGATCCCTTGAGCGGCCGGCCGGTGACGGTGGTGGAAGCCGGGGCCATGGCCTTCCTCTGGGGCGGTGAAGACGCCTCCTTCGACCTAATCTGGAACCGCCTGTCCCAAGGCCCCCTGGCCCACCGGGCCCGGCTGTTTCCCTACCGGGCCCTCGGGGTGGATCACGGGCTGCTGCCCGCCCTGCGGGTGGACCGCCTGCTGGTTCACACCGGGACGGGCGGGCCCAGGGAGCACCCCGGGGCCGTGGTGGCCCTGTACCCCGGCCGTCTGGGAGGACCCGGCTCCTTCCGGGCTTTGCTGCCCGCGGAACTGCTGCTGGATCCCGTGCCTGCACCCGTAGACGAAGCGGCGGGCTGAGACGGGGCGGCGCCGGCCGCGGCGAGGAGGAGTTGATGATTATGGCCTATGTCTTGGGGCGCCTGCGCCGGGCTTGGGCGGTGGGCGTGGCCCTGCTGCTGCGCCGCCTGCCTTGGCTGCGGCCCATCCATTACGTGGGCGGCAGCCAGACCCTGCCGCCCCCCTTGACCGCCGAGGAGGAGAAGGAGCTTCTTCGCCGGCTGGAGATGGGCGACACCTCGGTGCGCTCCCCCCTCATCGAGCGGAATTTGCGCTTGGTCGTTTACATCGCCCGCAAGTTCGACAACACGGGCATCCCCATCGAAGACTTGGTCTCCATCGGCACCATCGGCCTCATCAAAGCCGTCAACACCTTCGATCCCACCAAGCGGATCAAACTGGCCACCTACGCCTCCAAATGCATCGAGAACGAGATTTTGATGTACTTGCGCCGCAACAGCCGCACCCGGTCGGAAATTTCCCTGGATGAGCCTCTGAATGTGGATTGGGACGGCAACGAACTGCTGCTGAGCGACGTGCTGCCGGGAGCCGACGGCGACAGCATCTACCGGGACCTGGAGGCCCGGGTGGATCGGGGACTCCTCTGGGAGGCCTTGTCCCGCCTGTCGGTGCGGGAGCGCCGCATCATGGAGTTGCGCTTCGGCCTGGGCGATGGAGTGGAGCGGACCCAAAAGCAGGTGGCCGATGTGCTGGGCATCAGCCAGAGCTACATCTCCCGGCTGGAAAAGCGCATCATCGGCCGGCTGCGCCGGGAGATGGCCCGCATGGAAGCCTGAGGCCCGGGGCACCCTAATATTCTCAACGGCCGTCCCTTGCCGGGGCGGCCTCTTTCCTTTATGCATAAAAATCGGCCTTCAGCGGCATACTCCCTTACGGCAACGGGCCGTTCCCAGCCGTGAGAGGGGTCGCTTATGGCCAACAAGGTGGAGATTTGCGGCGTCAACACCTCGGAACTTCCCGTCCTGAAGAACGAGGAAATGCGCGAGCTTTTCCGCCGCCTCCAGGACGGCGACGAAGACGCCCGCCGGCAGTTGGTCCAAGGCAACCTGCGCCTGGTCCTGTCGGTCATCCAGCGGTTCAACAGCCGGGGGGAAAATGTCGACGACCTGTTCCAGGTGGGCTGCATCGGCCTGATGAAGGCCATCGACAATTTCGACCTGGGCCAGAACGTGAAATTTTCCACCTACGCCGTGCCCATGATCATCGGCGAAATTCGTCGTTACCTGAGGGACAACAACCCCATCCGGGTCAGCCGCTCCCTGCGGGACGTGGCCTACAAAGCCCTCCAGGCCCGGGACCAATTGACCCAGAAGCACTCCCGGGAGCCCACCATCAACGAGATTGCCCGCCAGCTTGGCATGCCCCGGGAAGAAATCATTTATGCCCTGGATGCCATCCAGGAGCCCATCAGCCTCTTCGAGCCCATCTACCAGGACGGCGGTGATCCCATCTTCGTCATGGACCAGGTGAGCGATGAAGACAGCGTGGACGAGGTCTGGCTGGAAGGCATCGCCCTCCGGGAAGCCTTGCGCAAGCTGGACAAGCGGGAGCAGCGCATCATCCAGCTGCGCTTCTACCAGGGCAAGACCCAGATGGAGGTGGCCGAGGAAATCGGCATCTCCCAGGCCCAGGTTTCCCGCTTGGAAAAAGCCGCCCTCCAGCGGATGCGCAAGCTCATGTGACGGGGCCGCCGCCATGGATGGATCCGCCTTCACCCGGGACAAGCATTGGGGCTCCGTCGCCGCCGCCGCCGTCATCCTTCTGGGCCTGGTGGGGGCCGTAGCCGCCGCGGCCGCCTGGGCCCGGCAGCCGGCAACGGCCGAGGCCGTCCGGCCCTTGTACCGCCTCCACGTCATACCCCACAGCGACGACGCCTTCCACCAGGAAGCCAAGCCCGTGGCCCAAAAGGCCCTGCTGGACTACTTGACCCGGCACGGGCCCGGGGACTTGGGCGCCGATCCCGCAGCAACGGAGATTTGGATGCACCGCCACCGGGACGACCTGGCGGCGGCGGTGAAGTCCGCCTTGCGGGCCGCCGGCCGGGAAGAGCTCGTGCGGGTGGAAGTGGGGCCCGCCTGGTTCGACCAAAGGACCCTGGGCCGCCATGTCATCCCCGCCGGCATCTATCCCGCCACCCGGGTCATCCTGGGGGACGGTGCCGGCGGCAATTGGTGGTGCGCCCTGTTCCAAGGCCTGTGCGTGGCCGGCACGTGGGAGGACGATGAAACCTTGCAGCGGGCCGTGGCGGCCCTGGCCGCCGGCGGCCATGAGCCCCTGGTGGAGGAGGTGCCCGTCACCTACCGGTGGTTCATCCGGGACTGGTGGCAGGAGCATCGCGCCTCCACGGCGCCCCTGGCAGGCCTGTGGCGCCTTTGGCTCCAGGTGGCGATAGGGGCTCCACCGGAATCCGTTCCCGCCCTGCAGCCGCCGCCGGCTCCCTGACAGCCTCCCGTCTCCGAACAAACACCGTAGCCCGGTGCGGTTCAGATTCCCCGCCCCTGCCCACATACCCCGATTTTCCCGGCGTAACAATTAGAAGAAGTCATGGGGCGCCCCCGACGGTGCCGCTGGGGGAGAGGGCCATGTACCGCTTGTCGGACCTGCGGTCCCGGGATGTCATCGATGTGGGCAGTGGGAAACGCATCGGCTTCGTCGAAGATGTGGAAGTGGATCCGGTGGACGGCCGCATCCTGGCCTTGATCGTGCCCGGCGGCACCCGCCTCCTGGGCCTGTTCGGCCGCGACCAGGATCACGTCATCCCTTGGGACATGGTGGTCAAGTTGGGCGAGGATGTTATTTTGGTGCACCTGCCGGGCCAGCGGCAGCGCTTTTTCCGCCGGGGGGAGGGCCAGCATGACGGGTGACGGCCGGGCCCCGGCCGGCGAAGGCGGCGGGCCTTTGCGATGGGATGATTCCGCCGGCGTTCCCCTCCTGCGGGCAGCCCCGTGGCGGGAGGCCTGGCCCGGCTTTTGGGCGGCCTTCTCCACCCGCCTGGGCGGCGTGGGCACCCCGCCCTACCACAGCCTCAATCTGGGCCGGGGGGTGGGGGACGAGCCCCGCCGGGTGGCCCGCAACACCGATCGGTTCCTGGCCGCCGCCCTGCCCCCGGGGCTTGACCATCCCGTCTACATGGTCCGCCAGGTCCACGGCGCCCACATCGCCCGGGCGGACCGGGACCCTGTGGAATGGTCCTGGCACACACCGGCGGGGAGACGTCTCCATTCCCTGGGCGCCGCCGACGGCATCGCCGCCGGCCGGGGCCGGTTCCTCATGATCCGGTACGCCGACTGCGTGCCCATCCTCCTCACCGCCCCCGGCGCCCAGGTCACGGCCGTGGTCCACGCCGGCTGGCGGGGCACCGCCGCCGGGGCGGCCCGGGCGGCCGTGGACGCCCTGGGCCGGCACTACGGGGTGGAGCCGGAGGACATCCACGCCGTCATCGGCCCCGCCATCGGCCCCTGCTGCTACCAGGTGGACGAGCCTGTGGCCGAGGCGGTAGGAGCCCCTTTGCCCGATGCCGGGCGGGTGGTCCACCCCGGGGGCGGGGGCAAGTACCTCCTGGATTTGGCCCTGGCCAACGCCCAACTGCTGGCGGCCGCCGGCGTGCCCGAGGGGCAAATATTGCAGTCCGGCCTGTGCACCGCCTGCCGGCCCCAATGGTTTTTTTCCCACCGGGGCGAGGGGGGCCGCACCGGCCGCATGGCCCTGGTGGCGGGCTGGCTCTAGCCCCGGCGACGGGCCGGCTGCGGCGGGGGCTCCAGCGGCCGGCGGGGGCAGGGAACAGGCCCGCCTCTCCAGAACTGGCCTGTTATGGCACGGCGGCGCAAGGGCAAGAAAGGCACAAGGGGACAAGGCCGGCTCCTCTTGCTGCTGGCGGGCCTGATCTTGGCCATGGCCATCTTGAAGCAGGGCCTGCTCCTGGCCTTGCCGGTCCTCGCCATCCCCGCCGCGGACACCGAAATTCCCCTGATCACCGAAGGGCCCGCCCTCATCGTCCGGGACGAAATCATCCTGGCCGCACCCGTAGCGGGAACCGTGGAGTGGCTGGTGCCCGACGGCACCCGGGTGCCGGCCCACAGGCCCGTGGCCCGCATCATCAGCGGCAGCGGCCTGGGGCCCATCCGCCAGGAGCTGGACCGGGTCCGGCGGCAATTGGCGGCCCTGCAGCACGATGCCGTTCTCCGGGCCCAGGATGATCACCTGGCCGATTTGGAAATGACCTTGGCGGACTTGATCCATGAGCGGCGGCGCCATCTGAACGAAGGACGGGAGCCCGATGCCCGTGGTGAGACCCTTTTGGTCGAAATGTGGGCCGAAAGGGAAAAATTGACCCGGGCCATCGCCGACCGGGTTGAGCAGATGGAGGCTTTGGCCCGCCGGGAGCAAACCTTGGCCAATATGGTGGCCGCCGGCTCCACCGCCATTCGGGCTCCGGCGGCCGGCACCGTATTCCATCACCGGGGAACCTTCGGCCTGCCCGTCACCCTGGAAGCCGCCTTCCGGGCCACCCCGGCGGCCATCGACGACTGGCTGGCCGCCGCCCGGGAGGCGCCGGCGGGGGCGGAGGCCGCCGAAGCAGCCGTGGAGGCGGGACAGCCCCTCATCCGCCTGGCCACGGGGTGGAAGACCTATCTGGTCACGACGGTGCCTGATGACGTGGGCCGGAACCTTGCCCCCGACCAGGCGGTGCAGGCTGCCCTGGCGGGACCCGACGGCTCCCCCCTGCGGGGCCGGATCACCGCCGTGGGGGAGCCCGCAGAAGACGGCCGGCGGGCGGTCATCCTGGAGGTGGTGACCGGGGCGCCCGCCCTGCCTGCGGAACCCGCCGCCCCCCTATGGGTGCAGTGGGGCGTGCTGCGGGGGCAGGGGCTGCCCCCGGATGCCTTGGTGGACGCCGGCGACGGACCGCCCATGGTGGTGGTCCGGCGGGCCCTGCCGGGCCGGGTCCACCTGGAATGGCAGCCGGTGGAACCGGTGGGCCGGACCGACCACCTGGTGCTGGTCACGGGGCTGCGACCCGGCCAGCGGGTGCTGGCCAAGCCCGCTTGGCTGTCGTGGATCGGCTGGTACCGGCCGGGAAGGGGGGGAGTCGATGCTGGCGGATAATCTGGCCCGGATCCGGGAGAGCATCGCCCAGGCCGCCGTGGCCGCCGGGCGCAAGCCTGAGGAAATCACCCTGGTGGCGGTGGCCAAGGGCCGGCCCGCCCGCCGGGTGCGGGAGCTTTTCCAACTGGGTGTGGCCGACATCGGCGAAAACCGGGTGCAGGAAATGCGGCAAAAAGCGGAGGAGTTGGCCGATTTGCCCCTCCGCTGGCACATGGTTGGACATCTGCAAAGGAATAAAATAAAATATCTGCTAAATAGGGATGTTTTGCTCCATTCCCTGGATCGCTTGAGCTTGGCCCACGCCCTCCAGCAACGCCTGGAACAGGCCGGCACTCATCTCCGTTGCCTTGTCCAGGTGAACCTGCAAGAGGATGCCGCCAGGCAGGGGGTGACCCCCGCCGACCTGCCCGCTTTCATGGAGGAAGTGGCCCAGCTGGATCGGGTCAGGGTCGTAGGCCTCATGACCATGGCCCCGCCCACCACCGACCCGTCGACGGTGCGACCCCTGTTCCGACGGCTGCGCCTTCTGGCGGAAGAGGTGGGTCAACGCCGCCTGCCGGGAATAGCCATGGACCATCTGTCCATGGGCATGTCGGGAGATTTCGAGGCGGCCATTGCGGAGGGAGCCACCATGATCCGCATCGGCCGCGCCCTTTTTGGGGAACCCGATTGAAGGGAGCGCCCTGGCCGTGGGCATATTTGACCGGATTTTGTCGTGGGTAGGCTTCGAGGTCGTGGACGACGACGAAGAAGGGCTGGAGGAAACGGCGGCGACCGTCAATCCCACCGAAGAAGATGGTGAGGAAGCCCGCCCCCGCCGGGAGCGGGTTCAGGAGGCGGTGGAGCGGGTGCCCGAGCGCAACGAGCGGGCGGTGGACCGGGCCAACCTGGTGAGCATCCCCGGCGGCACCCCCTTGGTCCGCATGATCGTTTTCACGCCCGAAGACTTCGACCAAGTGCAACTTATGGCTGACCATCTGAAAAACCGGCGCCCGGTGGTGTTGAACCTGGAAGGTGTAGACAAGGAACTGGCCCAGCGCATTCTCAACTTCCTCAGCGGCACCATTTACGCCTTGAACGGCGAGATGCACAGGGTGGCCAGCAATGTTCTCTTGTTTGCACCCGGCAACGTCGAGATCATCCACGAGTCTCCCGCCGAGCGGCCCGAGTTTTGAGCCGTAAGGCAGGAGTGTGACGGGTTGAGCTACATAGTCTTCGACATCCTGCAACGGATACTGCAAGTTTTCTACTGGCTCATCATCATCCGGGCCATCCTGTCCTTCATCCAACCCCGGACTTACAACAAGTGGTTTGCCGATTTCCGGCACATCGTCTACACCGTCACCGAACCTGTATTGGGTCCCATCCGGCGGGTCGTCCTGCCCTACACCCCGGGGCTGGACCTCTCGCCGTTGATTGCCATTTTGATCATCGGCCTGCTGCGTCGCTGGCTTTTCGCCTGGTATTGGGGCTTGTTCTGACGGGCAGCGGAGCCTGGACTCCCCGGGACGGGGGCAGGAAGCTGGAGGTGGGGACCGGTGCCCTTGAGGCCGGAAGACATCAAATACAAGGAGTTTCGGCGTTCCCTGCGGGGCTTTGACGAGCAGGAAGTTACGGAATTTCTCCAGCACGTGGCCCGCAAGTATGAAGACCTGGTCAAAGCCAACGCCGACCTGCAGGACAAGGTGGAAACCTACGCAGGCCGCCTGGAGCAGTACACCCGGATGGAGGACGTGCTCCACAACGCCTTGCTGGTGGCCCAGGAAACGGCCGCCGAGGTGAAGGCCAACGCCGAAAAGGAGGCGGCCCTCATCCGGCAGCAGGCGGAGCAGGAGGCGGAGGCCCTGCGCCGCTCCGCCCAGCGGGCGGCGGAAGAAGCCCAGGCCACGTACAACGCCGTCCTGGAAAGGGTGCGCCTCCTCCGGACCCAAGTCCGGGGCATGCTCATGAGCCATTTGGAACTGCTGGATCAGGAGGAGCGCCTCCTGAAGGAATTCGACGCCGGAGAAGGCCGCCGGGAGGCCGCTGCCGCCGTCGAAGGGGAGACCCCTGCTGCCCCGGTCGATGCCTCGGCCCCCGCGGCCCCTGCACCGGCTGCCGCGGCCGCAGCCCCTGCCTCTCAGGAGGAGCTGCGGGAGACGGAGCAACAAGAAGAAGCCTCCCCCACGGCCCCGGCGGGGATGCCCGTCACGGCGGCGGGCCAGCCCATCTTCCCCGACACCGCCCAGGAACTGCTGGACCGGGCCCGGGAGGCCCTGTTGTCCGGGGTGGACGGCGAAGCCGAAGGCCATGACGGTTGACGACCAACAGGTGGAACTGCAGCAGGCCAAGGAAGGCGTGATCATGGCGGTCCACGCCCGGCCCGGCGCCGCCGCCAGCCAGGTGGCCGGCGTCCACGGCGGCGCTCTGAAGATCCGCATCCAGGCGCCCCCCGTGGAAGGCAAGGCCAACAAGGCCTTGACCGCATACATCGCCCAGTTGTTCGGCTTGAAGCCCGCCCAGGTGACCCTGGTGTCCGGCCATCGCCACGGCCGCAAGCGGGTGCTCCTGGCCGGCATGTCGGTGCCCGAGGCCCGCAAGGCACTGGCCCGCCTGCTGGCCGAAGCCCGCTCCCCTTGACGCTGCAGGGTTCAGGCGGTAAGGTTACTCGTATAGGTTCACAAGTTTCGTTCCAAAGGCCAAAGGGGCTATGACCAGGAGAGTAGCGCCGCAGGGCGGTTTCAGCGAGCCGGGACCCGGGCCCGAAGCCCGGGAGGTGGGATGCCGGCACCGGCAGCGGTGGCGAAGATCACCTGGGAGCCGTCCGGTCCAACGGCCCGTCCTGCGGGGCGGTGCCCAGTAGACCGGAACGTCCGACCCGCGTTAAGGGTTGCGAGGGCCCGGACGCCCAGGCGGACCAGCCTGCCGGCGCCGGGAACAAAGGTGGTACCGCGGGAGCATCCTCTCGTCCTTGACGAGGGGTTTTTTGTTTTTACGGAGGGATGGTGCCCATGACGGGTGACAGGCCTGGCGTTGACTACAGACAAACATTGAACCTTCCCAAGACGGCTTTCCCCATGCGGGCCCAGTTGCCGGTCAAGGAGCCGCTCCTGCAGCAGCGCTGGGAAAGGCTGGACATCTACGGCAGCCTCCGGCGCCTGCGGGCGGGTAAGGAGCTTTTCATCCTCCACGACGGGCCGCCCTACGCCAACGGCGAGATCCACATCGGCACGGCCCTGAACAAGGTAATCAAGGACATGGTGGTGCGCTACGCCTCCATGCGGGGCTACGACTCCCCCTTTGTGCCCGGGTGGGATACCCACGGCCTGCCCATCGAGCGCCGGGCCCTGGAGGAGTTGGGCATCGACCGCCGGAAGATACCCCCCTCCGAGCTGCGGCGGCAATGTGAGGCCTACGCCCAGCGCTTCATCGGCATCATGACCGAGCAGTTCCAGCGGCTGGGCGTCATCGGCGACTGGGAAAACCCCTACGTCACCATGAACCCCGCCTATGAAGCGGAGCAGATCCGCGTCTTCGGCGAGATGTACCGGCGGGGCTACATTTATAAAGGCCTGAAGACCGTCTACTGGTGCACCGAATGCGAAACGGCCATGGCCGAGGCGGAGATCGAGTACCACCAGAAGCGGTCGCCATCTATTTACGTAACCTTCCCCGTCAAGGACGGCGGGGGCCGCCTGCCCCAAGGGGCCGGCGTCCTCATCTGGACGACGACGCCGTGGACCCTGCCCGCCAACCTGGCCATCGCCCTCCATCCCGAGGCGGAGTACCGGCTCATGGAGACGGACCGGGGCCCCCTGCTCATGGCCGCCGACCGCTGGGAGGCGGTCAGCGCCGCCTGCGGCCTGCTGGGAGGCAGGGTGCTGGGCAGCTGGAAGGGCGCTGAACTGGAAGGCATCGTCTGCCGCCATCCCCTCTTCGACCGGGACTCCCTGGTGGTGGTGGGCGACCACGTGACCACCGACGAGGGGACGGGCTGCGTCCACACCGCCCCCGACCACGGCCATGAAGACTTCGCCGTGGGCCGGCGCTACGGCCTCAAGGTGCTGGATCCCCTGGACGAGCGGGGCGTCTTCAAGGAAGTGGCGGGCCCCTTCGCCGGCATGTTCTACGAAGATGCCAACGAAGCCATCATGGAAGCCTTGACCGCCGCCGGGGCCCTGCTGGCCCGGGGCGAGATCGAGCACCAGTACGCCCACTGCTGGCGCTGCAAGAACCCGGTCATCTTCCGGGCCACCGAGCAGTGGTTCGCCTCGGTGGAAGGCTTCCGGGAGGAGACCCTGGCCGCCATCGATACGGTGCGCTGGATTCCCCCGTGGAGCAAGGCCCGCATCACCAGCATGGTACGGGACCGGGCCGACTGGTGCATCAGCCGCCAGCGGGTCTGGGGCGTGCCCATCCCCGCCTTCTACTGCAGCGGCTGCAACGAGCCCATGGTGGAAGAAACCTTGGACAGCGTGGTGGAGTTGTTCCGGCGGGAAGGCTCCCACGCCTGGTTCGACAAGCCGGCATCGGCCATAGTGCCGCCGGGGACCAAGTGCCCCAAGTGCGGGGGCGAGGAGTTCCGCAAGGAGACCGATACCATGGACGTATGGTTCGACTCGGGCTCCAGCCACGCCGCCGTGCTGGCCCAGCGGCCGGGCCTGCGCTGGCCGGCGGACCTCTACATTGAGGGCACCGACCAGCACCGGGGCTGGTTCCAGTCCTCCCTCCTGACGGCGGTGGCCACCCGGGGCCAGGCGCCCTACAAGGGGGTCATCACCCACGGCTTCGTGGTGGATGGCGAAGGCCGCAAGATGTCCAAGTCTTTCGGCAACGTCATCGACCCCTTCGACATCATCGAAAAGTACGGCGCCGACGTCCTGCGCCTGTGGGTGGCCTCCATGGACTACCGGGTGGACATCAAGGTGTCCCCCGAGTTCATGGAGCGCATGGCCGAGGTTTACCGGAAGATCCGCAACACCATCCGCTTCATGCTGGGCAACCTGAACGACTTCGACCCCGTCCAGCACCACCTGCCCGTGACCCGGCGCTCGGAACTGGACCGGTGGCTCCTGGCCCGCACCGCCCAGCTGGTGGACAAGGTGACGGCCCAGTACGACCAGTACCAGTACCACCTGGTCTATCACGACGTATACAACTTCTGCAGCGGCGACTTGTCCAGCTTCTACCTGGACGTGGTCAAGGACCGGCTTTACGCCGAAGCCGCCGGCAGCCCCCAGCGGCGGGCGGTGCAGAACACCCTGCACGAGGTGCTCCACGTGCTGCTGCGGCTGCTGGCTCCCATCCTGGTGTTCACCGCCGACGAGGCGTGGGAGTACGTGCCCCACGAGCCCGACTGGCCCCGCAGCGTCCACCTGACCGACTGGCCTCAGGTGCCGCCCCAATGGCGGGACGACGAACTGCTGGCCCGTTGGGAGAGCCTGCTGGCCCTGCGGGACGACGTTTCCCGGGTGGTGGAGACGGCCCGCACTTCAGGCGTGGTCAAGGATTTCGCCAGTTCCGCGGTGGAGGTCTACCTGCCCCAGGCCTCGGGCAGTATCACCGTGGAGGTGGAGGGCATCGACCTGGCCACCTTGTTCCGGGTGGCGTCGGTGGCGGTGGCCTCCGGCCCCGCCCCTGAAGGGGTCGAGGTGGCGGTGGGCGCCGATACCGGGGCCGCCATCCTGGTGGGGCCCACCCCGTGGAAGCGGTGCGAAAGGTGTTGGCGCTACACCGGCGAAGTAGGGGAAAGGGGCACCGGGCCCGACCTGTGCGACCGGTGCAAGGAAGTGCTGGCATCGTAGCGCCGGCGCCGGCCGATAGAAACTGGGCAACGGCCGGGAAGATCACATAGGATGTACGGGGGCCGGGGCTGGAAATGCTCCGGCCGGGGCAGGTCCTGTGGACCGGCGCCCCCATGGGGAGAGATGAACCGATGCGGCGGACCGTAGGCATCATAGGCGGCATGGGCCCGGAGGCCACAGCCGACATATTCCGGAAGATCATCCGGGCTACGCCGGCCTGCGGCGACCGGGACCACCTGCGCATTCTCGTGGACAACAATCCCGCCATCCCCGACCGCCTGGCGGCCATCCACGGCCACGGCCCCGACCCCACGCCCGTCCTGACGGAAATGGCCGTCAACTTGGAGAAGGCCGGCGCCGAACTGCTGGCCATGCCGTGCAATACGGCCCATTACTTTTACCCCGCCATCCGGGCGGCCGTCGGCGTGCCGGTCCTCCATATAATGGAGGAAACGGCGACCCTGCTGTTCAACGACCTGCGGGGACGCCGGAAGGTGGGCCTGCTGGCCACCGACGGCACCATCGAGACAGGCTTGTACCATCGAGCCCTGGAGCGGCGCCGCCTGGAAGTGGTGGTGCCCGATGAAGAGCACCAAGCCCTGGTCATGAACTGCATCTACGAACCTACCGGGGTCAAGGCGGGCCAGTACCGCCGCCCGCGGGTCTGGCTGCGGCGGGTGATGGCCCATCTGGCGGCCCGGGGCGCGGAGGTGCTGGTGCTGGGATGCACCGAGCTTCCCCTGCTGTTCAACGATGGATACCCGGGACCCATCAAGACCTTCACCCTGCCCCAAGGGGGCAGCATTCCTGTAGTGGACGCCACCGAAGTGCTGGCCTCCGCCGTCGTCCGGGAAGCCTTGCGGGACGACCGGCGGGCCCAGGTGTAGCCTTCCTCGATCCGGCCGTTGGAAAGACACCCGATGGGACAACTTATCCTCCAGGAGGGGAGAGATGTCCATGGCACCTGCATCCACCGGAAAGGGCGGTCAGGATGGCGGTGCCGGCGCGGCCGTCCCCGTACTGGACTCCTTGGCGCGGCGCCTGGAGGATCTGGTGTGGCACCTGGAGAGGATGCACCTGGCCGAATACGTGGCCTTGTTCCAAAATCCCCGGCGCCTGCTGTGGCTCAACTTCCTCAGCGGCGTGGCCAGGGGCTTGGGCATCGCCGTCGGTTTTGCCGTCCTCAGCGCGGTGCTGCTGATCATCCTCCAGCGCCTCATGATGCTGAACCTGCCCGTCATCGGCGACTTCATCGCCCAGGTGGTGCGGGTGGTCCAGGCCCGGATGGCCCTCTACCCCCCGTAAACCGGTAAGCGAGGGGGAGTTGGCCCATGCCCAAGCAGCCGTCCCACCTGACAGCCGCCGAGCAGGAGGGCTTCGCCCGGCGGCTGTTGGCCCTGCAGCGCCAATTGCAGGGCCAGCTGCAGCAATTGCGGGCGGCCCACCGGGAAACCAGCCTGGGGGAAGGCCTGCAGGAACTCAGCACCTACGACAACCACCCCGCCGACATCGGCACCGAACTGTTTCAGCGGAGCCGGGAATTGGGGGCCCTGGACCTGCTGGCCGGCCGCCTGGACCAGGTGGAAGAAGCCCTGGCCCGGGTGCGGGCGGGCCTCTACGGCACCTGCAGCAACTGCGGCCGGCCCATCGGCCGGGAGCGGCTGGCTGCCGTGCCGGAAACGGTCTTGTGCATTGATTGCGCCCGGGAAAGGGCGGCCCGGGGTCCCGGGGGCGCCGCCCGGGCGGGGGAGGCCACCCGCCGGTCTGCATCCTGGCCCGCCCTGTACGGCGCCTATGACGACGAAAGGGTCGCCTTCGACCAGGAGGACGCCTGGCAGGCGGTAGCCCGCTACGGCACCTCCAGCGAGGAGCCGGAGGGCGGGTTGGAGGAGCCGGGGTTGACGTAAGGGCCGTGCTTGCCCGTGTTACAATGGTTGTCAGCATGAAGGAGGCTCTGTTCCATTGCCGCTGGTGATGCTGGCAGCCGTGGGCGTTCTGCTGCTGGACCGGGCAACCAAGCTGTGGGTGGTGCGCACCCTGGCGCCGGCCGAGTCCCTGGCGCTCATCCCGGGCATCCTGCACCTCACCCACATCCGCAACCCCGGTGCCGCCTTCGGCTTGTTTCCGTATCAAAGAACCTTCTTGGTCGCGGTCTCGGCCGTGGTCATGGTGGGGATTTTCTACTACGCCTGGCGGATCAAGTCGCCGTGGGCCCGATTCGGCCTGGGCCTCCTTCTGGGCGGCGCCATGGGGAACTTCATCGACCGCATCCTGGTGGGCGCCGTGGTGGATTTCATCGATTTCCGCATATGGCCCGTCTTCAATGCGGCCGACGCGGCCATCGTGGTCGGGGTGATCCTGGCGGCCGTCTATCTCCTGTGGGGAGCGGAGGCCGGCAAAGGCGAGTCGACCCCATGAGCGAACGCCTGCACTACGTGGTGGACGAGGAATGGGCCGGCGAGCGGCTGGACCGCTTTCTGGCCCTGCAGTTGGATTCCGGCTTGACCCGCACCCGGGCCCAGGCCCTCATCAAGGCGGGCATGGTGACGGTGGACGGCAAAACCGTGCGGCCATCGGCCACCGTCGCCCCCGGCCAGATCATCGATGTGCGGCTCCCCCGGCCTGAAGAAAACGACCTGCCCCAGCCTGAGGACATCCCCCTGGACGTGGTCTACGAAGACGACGACGTGCTGGTCATCAACAAGCCCCGGGGCATGGTGGTGCACCCCGCCGCAGGCCACACCAGCGGCACTTTGGTCAATGCCCTCCTGGCCTACACCGACAGCCTGTCCCAGGTGGCGGGGCCCATGCGGCCCGGCATCGTCCACCGGCTGGACCGGGACACCACCGGCCTCATCATCGTGGCCAAGAACGACCAAGCCCATTACCACCTGGCCAACCAGCTGCGCACCCGGGACATGGAACGGCGCTATCTGGCATTGGTCCACCGGGTGCCGCCCACCCGGGAGGGGATCATCGACGTGCCCGTCGGCCGCCATCCCACCCGGCGGCAGCAGATGGCGGCGGTGCCCACGGGGGGCCGTTCGGCCTTGACCCTGTTCCGGGTGCTGGAAGTGTACCGGGACGTGCCGGGCTACGGGGACTTGGCCTTGCTGGACGTGAAGCTCCAGTCGGGGCGCACCCACCAGATCCGGGTGCATCTATCCCACATCGAGCACCCCATCGCCGGCGATCCCGTCTACGGCCGGCGGCGCACGGTGCAGGGGCTGGGCGGCCAGGCCCTCCATGCCTACCGGCTGCGCTTCCGCCATCCCCGCACCGGGGAGCCCATTTTGCTGTTCGCCCCCCTGCCCCCCGATTTCGACAACTTCCTCACCCGCCTCAGGGGTGAGCCCCTGCGCCTGGAGGAAATCCCCGAGTTCAGCGACGTAGAGCTTCCACCAGGGCCGGGTCCGGCGTGACCCAAAGGGTGCGCTGGCCCTCGTAGCGCACCATGCCCGGCTTCTGGCCGGGTATCTTCTTGACCCGCTTCACGGGAACCCAGTCCACGGGCACGTTGGCGCCGTTCCGGGCCTGGCTGTAATAGGCGGCCAGGACGGCAGCATCGTGGATGGTGTCGGGGCCTGCCTCGGCACCGGGGTGGGGCAGGCGCACCACCACATGGGCGCCGGGGATGCCCCGGGCATGGAACCACAGATCATGGGGCGCCGCCTTTTGGAAGACCAGCCAGTCGTTCTGCTTGTTGTTGCG
Organism: Sphingobacteriaceae bacterium; assembly: GCA_035303785.1. GTDB lineage: Bacteria > Bacillota > Sulfobacillia > Thermaerobacterales > RSA17 > DATGRI01. The sequence goes on along the minus strand of DATGRI010000030.1, from coordinate 44,976 downwards.
GCCTACGTAAATGGGCAGCCCTTCCCGGGAGACGAAGCGGCGGGGCTCGCCGGCCTGGGGGTCCTGGTCCCGGCGGGGGGCTTTCGCCCGGCCCTTCCCTTTAGGCCCCTCCCTGGCTTTGGCGGCGGCCTCCCATTCCTGGACCAAGGCCGCCACCTCCGCCTCCGTTTCCGCCTGTTCCAGATGAAGAAGGAAACTGTCGATGTAGGCCAGGTCGGCCTCCGCCTCGGCCAGGCGGGCCGACGCCTGATCCACGGTGCGCCGGGCCTTGCGGTAGCGGTCGTAGTAGACCTCGGCATTCTTGGCCGGGGAGAGGGTCGGGTCCAAGGGAATTTCCACGGGCGGTCCTTCGGGTGATTCCAAGTCGGGCACCGAAACCCGGTGGCCCACGGGCCGGCCCCCGGGCCAGCGCCACAAGTTGGCCGTCAGCAGGTCGGCAAAGCGGCGCCATTCCTCGGCCCGCCGTCCCCGGGACAAATCCAGGCGCCGGGCCGTCACCAGCCGCTGCACCTTGCGCCGGGCCTGGGCCGCCGCCTGCTGCAGGGAGCGGCGCATGTCGTCCATGGCCGCCTCGGGCCCGGCCAACACAGCGTCGGCTGCCTCCCCGCAGGTGTCGTACACCCGCACCGTCTCCCCCGCCCGGCGGTGACCCTCCAGATCCACCGCCGTCAGCCGGGGCCGGGCCGGCCCATCGGGCGCCTGGGGCCAGAGGACAGTGGGCACCGGGCCTTCCCGGCGCAGGGGCAAGGCCCAGGCCAGCACTCCTTGGGCCAGCCGGCGGGCCGTCAAACTGCCGGGATCGGCACCATCAGGGTCCAGGGCCAGGGCCCGGTAAACCGACTCCCGTCCCAAGAGGGGGCCCACACCCGCCACCGTCTGGGTGACGGCCCGCTCCGGCGGCATGGGTTCCGCCAGGGCCCGGGCCAGCAAAGGGGGCAGGACTTCCGGGTCGCCGGTCAAGGGATCCCACCGCCCGGGGGCCGCCGGCGGCGGCTCATAGGCCATCCCCGGCCAGGCCGGGCGATCATGGGCCTCGGGATCCAGGCGGCGCAGGGCGTCGATCACTGTGCCCCCGGCATCCAGCAGCACCAGGCGGGGAACGGGGCCAAAAAATTCTGCCTGCAGCACCCGCTCCACGGGCCGTCCCTCCCGGGCTCCCCGGAACCGGAACCAGGCGGCCCGGTCCAGGCCCGCCTGGCCCAGGTCCACCAGGCGCAGGCCCAGCAGGTGCTTCCGCAGCACCATGGTGAACACCGGCGGCTGCGGGGGGTTGGTCCAGCGGGCACCGGTCCGGAAAAGGGCGCCGGTGCCCGGGGTTACATCGACAATGATCCGGCACCGGCCGCCCCGCCCATACAGGGTGAGCAGCACCGTGTTGGGCCGGGGCTGGGAAATGCGATCCACCCGGCTGCCCCGCACCAGGGGCTCCAGTTCTTTCAGCGATGCATGGAGAAAAAGCCCGTCCACCGGTCGGCCACCTCTTCCGTGCCCTATCATACCAGCGGTCCCTCCCGCCGGACCCCGGGGCGGCGCTCGGTGATAAGGGGACCGGCGGCGGGCCACGCTAAAGTCATCATCCACCTTGGCGGGGAGGGTGCTGACCGTGGGGCGGCGCATGAGGGGCACATTGGCCGGCATGATCCGCAACGAGGTCCGGCAGGTCATCCAGGCGGAACTGGCACCCCTGCTCCGGCAGGAACTCCGGCCCGGCCCAGGGCAAGGGGGGAAGCCGGAGCCGCCGCAGCAGGGGCAAGATTCCGGTCCGGGCCGGCAGGCAGCCGGAGGGCAAAATGCTGAGCACTCGGGGGTGCTGGCCCGCCTGGCCCATCTCCTGGGGCTGGGCACCGGGGGGGAGGGAGTTCAGCGGGCGGAAGACGCCGTCCCAGGGCGTGGTGTGCCCCCGGTCCTCAGCCCCGACGGCTATGAAGATGCCGGATCATCGACCGGCGACACCACCGGCGGCGCCGGGGGGTCTGGTGGCGGTGTACCGGGTGGCCAGGGCGCCCCGGGCCTCCAGGAGGCGGGTAATATCTACAAGGAGTTGGAAGTAAACTTGTTGAAGCTCCGTCAGGTGATCCAGGAGAGCGAGGCCTTGGCCCTGCGCCTGGAAAAGCTGCTGCACGACGACGCCGCCCGGCCGTCTCTTTGACCCCCCTGGGGTTTTTACAGTATAATTACATGGTCCTGAAACCCAGCAGATTTTTTCCACCCAACAATTGGTCCGACGGGAGGCTGATGGAGCCAGGAGCAGACCCTGGAGGTGATAAACTTGCGTCGCTACACGCGCTTCGCCGTAGTGGGCGCCGGTCACGGCGGCCAGGCCATGGCCGGTTACCTGGCCCACCGCGGTTATCACGTAAACCTGTTCAACAAGTCTGCTGAACGAATTGATCCTGTCGCTGCCGCAGGCGGTGTCCATTTGACCGGCGTTTTGACCGGCTTTGGCCCCCTCGGTACCGTAACTACCGACCCCGCCGAAGCCCTGCGAGACGTTCAGGTCGTCATGGTAGTTGTTCCGGCCAACGCCCATGGGGCGGTGGCCCGGCAGTTGGCTCCCCATCTGACACCCGAGCAAGTTGTAATTTTGAATCCCGGACGCACGGGCGGTGCCTTGGAGTTTGCCCGCGAACTGCGGTTGGCCGGCGGCCCCGACTGCCTGGTGGCCGAAGCCCAAACCTTTTTGTTTGCCAGCCGTATTGCCGGCCCCGCCCAGGTAACCATCTTCGGGATCAAGCGGCGTGTGCCGTTGGCGGCGCTGCCCGGGCACTTGACCCGGACGGTGCTGGACAAGATTTCCCGGGCGCTGCCCCAGTTCACGCCGGCCGTAAGCGTTTTGGAAACTTCGCTCAATAACATCGGGGCCATTTTCCATCCGGCGCCCACGCTGCTGAACGCGGCCCGCATCGAGGACCCCGACAGCGACTTCGAGTACTACCGCACCGGCATCAGCCCCTCGGTGGCCAAGGTCTTGGAGGCTATGGACGCCGAGCGACTGGCCGTGGCCAGGGCCTACGGGGTGCACGGCCTCAGCGCCAAGGATTGGCTGTACCGGGCCTACGGCGCCAAGGGGGACAATTTGTACGAAGCCCTGCAGAACAACGATGCCTATAAGGGCATTCTGGCCCCCACCCGTTTGGACCATCGCTACATCCACGAAGACGTGCCCACCAGCCTGGTGCCCATGGTGGCCCTGGGCCGCCTGGCGGGCATTCCCATGCCCACCATGTCCTCCATCGTATCCCTGGGCAGCGCGGTGGCGGGCGTCGACTTCTGGCGCACCGGCCGCACCTTGTCCAAGATGGGGCTCAAGGGCTGGACCCCCCGGGAAGTGGCCCTGTGGGCCTGGGGCGGCGGCAGCGCCGGCGACCCCGACGATGTGGGCCGGGTCGGCTGAGTTTTGATCCCGTTGTCAACCATCCAAGCACCGTGCAGGAAACCCCATGGGAGAAAGGGGGTAGGCAGTCATGGGCAAGAAGAAGCAGAAAATTCTCGGTGCAGCGGTAGGTGACTGTGTTCATGTGGCCGGCGTGGTTCAGTTCTTGCGCCTGGCCCAAGATGAAGGTTTCGACACCGAGTTTCTCGGCCCGGCCGTGACGCCTGCCGAGTTGGTGGATGCCGTTTTGGAATACGACCCCGACATCGTGGCCGTCGGCTACCGGCTGACCCCCGAGGCCGGCCGGCGGGTACTGGAAGAGATTTTGGAGCGGCTGGACCGGGCAGGCCTCCAGGACAAGCGGCTCATTTTCGGCGGCACCGAGCCCGTCTGCCGGGTGGCGGAGGAGTTGGGCCGCTTTGAGCAGGTGTTTTCCCCGGCGGCGGGCGCCGAGGAAGTCATCGCCTATCTGCGGGGCCACAGCGTCCAGGAAGGCGCCCGGGACTATCCCGCAACCCTGGCGGAGCGCATCGCCTGGAAGTACCCGTATCCGGTCATCCGCCATCATTTCGGCCTGCCCGACTACGAGGCCACCGTGGCAGGGGTGGCCGTCATCGCCGAGTCGGGCGCCTTGGACGTCATTTCCCTGGGCGTGGACCAAAACACCCAGGAGCATTTCTTCCGGCCCGACGAGATGGACCCCCAGCAGCACGGGGCCGGCGGCGTGCCGGTCCGGTCCCGGGAGGAGTTCCGCCGCCTGTACGAGGCGTCCCGGCGGGGCAACTTCCCCTTGATGCGCAGCTACAGCGGCACCCGGGACATCCTGCAGATGGCGGAGGTGCTGCACCAGGAGATCAACAATGCCTGGTGCGCCATTCCCTTGACCTGGTACAGCGTCCTGGACGGCCGCAGCAAGCGGCCCCTTCTGGACACCGTCCGGGAGGCCCAGGAAGTGCTGGCCTGGCACGGGCAGCGGGGCATCCCCGTGGAAATGAACGAATCCCACCATTGGAGCCTGCGGGATGCCCCCGACACGGTGGCGGTAGCCATGGCCTTCCTGGCGGCCTACAACGCCAAGGCCATGGGGGTGCGCCACTACATCCAGCAGATGATGTTCAACAACCCGCCCGGCACCTCGCCGGTGATGGACCTGGCCAAGATGCTGGCCAAGCTGGATCTGGTGGAAGAGCTGGAAGACTCGGGCTTCACCGTCTGGCGGGAAACCCGGGGCGGCCTGTCCTCCTACCCGGCGGACCTGGACATGGCCAAGGGCCACCTGGCCTCGTCGGTCATGCTGCAGATGGCCCTGAAGCCCCAGATCGTCCACGTGGTGGGCTACACCGAGGCCCATCACGCGGCGGAGGCCCACGAGGTGGTCGCCTCCTGCCGCATCGCCCGCCGGGTCATCGAAAACTGCCTGCAGGGGCTGCCCGACATGACCTTGGATCCCCGGGTGCAGGATCGGCGCCGGGAGCTGGTGGCCGAAACCCGGCTCCTCCTGGACGCCATCGCCGACCTGGCGCCCCCGGGCACGGAAGACCCGTGGGCCGATCCCGTCACCATCGAGCGGGCCGTCACCACGGGGCTCATCGATGCCCCCCACCTGCGCAACAACCCGGCGGCCCGGGGCACCGTGGTGACCCGCATGGTCAACGGCGCCTGCGTGGCCGTGGATCCCACCACCGGCCTGGCTTTGACGGAGGAGGAGCGCATCTCCCGCCTCCGCCAGCAGGCCACTGCATGAGAACTCCTTTCCTGACATAGACCTTCACCGATTTCAGCCGAGCCGGCCTGCTGCCCCCGCAGCGGGCCGGCCTTGGCGGCTGAGTCGGGGAGGGTGCCCATGTCGTCCCGCCCATGGCATGCCTGGCCTGCCGGGGATGTGCTGGCCTATTGGGAGGTGGACCCGGCCGCCGGCCTGCCGGCCCATGAGGCCCGGCGCCGGCAGGAAACCTTCGGCGCCAACGTGTTCGAGGAGGAAGCCCGGCAGCCCCGCTGGCGCCTCCTCCTGAACCAATTCCGGGACGTCATGGTGCTGGTGCTCCTGGCCGCCGCCCTCATGGCGGCCCTGCTGGGGGAAACGGCCGATGCCCTCACCATCGGCGCCATCATCATCCTCAACGCCAGCATGGGCTTTTTGTACGAATACCGGGCGGAACAGGCCCTCCTGGCCCTGCGGCGCCTGACGGCCCCTACGGCCCGGGTGCTGCGGGAGGGCGTGGTCGCTTCGGTGGCCGCCAAGGACCTGGTGCCCGGCGACCTCCTCCTGCTGGAAACGGGCGACCGCATCCCCGCCGACGCCCGCCTTTACCAAGCCGATTCCTTGGAAGTGGATGAAGCGGCCCTCACCGGCGAATCCCTCCCCGTGGCCAAGGATCCTGCCGTCGTCCTGGCGGAGGAAGCGGTGGTGGGGGACCGGGCCAACATGGTCCATCAAGGCTGCGCCGTGGTCCGGGGCCGGGGCCGGGCGGTGGTGGTGGCCACGGGGATGGCTACGGAAATGGGCCGCATCGCCGGCCTGATCAACCGGGCCGGCCCCGAGGAGACCCCTCTCCAGCGGCGGCTGGCGGAACTGGGCCGGTATCTGGTGATAGGCTGCCTGGCGGCCTGCCTCCTGGTGGTTTTCATCGGCCTCTGGAACGGCGAGACCTTGTACACCATGGTGCTGGCGGGGGTCAGCCTGGCGGTGGCGGCCATCCCCGAAGGGCTGCCCGCCGTGGTGACCATCGTCCTGGCCTTGGGCGTCCACCGGCTGGTGAAGGTCAAGGCCGTCATCCGCCGCCTGCCGGCGGTGGAGACCTTGGGCTCCACCACCGCCATCTGCTCCGACAAGACGGGCACCTTGACCTTGGGCCAGATGCGGGTGCGGTCCGTGTGGGCCGAAGGGCGGCTGGAGGAGCCGGGGCCCGCGGCTTCCCCGGCGGTGAAAAGCCTGCTGGCCGTGGCCGGCGCCCTGTGCAACAACGCCGAGCCCGCCCCCGGGGGCGGGGCCCGGGGCACGCCTACGGAAACGGCCCTGTACCTGGCCCTTTTGGAAGCAGGGCTGGATCCCGGAAAGTTCCGGATGGAGCAGCCTTTGTGGGCTGAGTTCCCCTTCGATTCCTACCGCAAGCGGATGACGGTGGTGCGCCGGCGGGACGGCCGGTTGACGGCCTATGTGAAGGGCGCCCCCGAAGGGCTGCTGCCCTTGTGCACCACCGCTGTGGCAGGGGAGGCCCTCCGGCCCATGACCCCGGCCCTGCGGCAGCAGGTGGGCCGGGCGGTGGATGCCCTGGCCGGCGACGGCCTGCGGGTACTGGCGGTGGCTTCCCGCTCCCTGGGACCCGTCCCGGGCGGGGAAGCGGGCAATCCTGGGCCGTCCCGGCGGGCCCAAGCAGCGGCCGATGACCTGGAACGGGATTTGACCTTCCACGGGCTGGTGGCCCTGGCCGACCCGCCCCGGCCCGAGGCCGCCCAGGCCCTGCGGCGCTGCCGGGCGGCGGGCATCCGGGTGTACATGGTCACCGGTGACCACCGGCGCACGGCCGAGGCGGTGGCCGGTGAACTGGGCCTGACCCGGCAGGGGGGAGGGGTGCTGGAGGGCTGGCAGGTCCAGCAGCTGGACGACCGGGGCCTGGCGGCGGCCGTGGCCGGCACCGACGTCTTCGCCCGGGTCTCCCCGGAGCACAAGCTGCGCATCGTCCAGGCCCTCAAGGCCCGGGGCCACGTGGTGGCCATGACGGGCGACGGCATCAACGACGCCCCGGCGGTGAAGGAGGCCCACATCGGCATCGCCATGGGCCGGACGGGCACCGATGTGACCAAGGAAGCGGCGGGCATGGTGCTGCTGGACGACAACTTCGCCACCATCGTCAATGCCGTGGAGCAGGGCCGGGCCATCTACGAGAACATCCGCCGCTTCGTCCGCTACCTGCTGGCTTCCAATCTGGGCGAGGTCTTCGTCATGTTCCTGGGCACCCTGCTGGGCCTGCCCCTGCCCCTGCTGCCCATCCACATCCTCTTCGTCAACCTGGTCACCGACGGGCTGCCCGCCGTGGCCCTGGGCCTGGAGCCCCCCGATCCCGGCGTCATGGAGCGGCCGCCCCGGGCCCCCGGGGAAAGCCTCTTCAGCGACGGGATGGGCCGGCGCATCATCGCCTGGGGCGTGGCCATCGGGATCACCGCCCTGGCGGTCTTCCTCTGGTGCCTGTGGGACACCGGCAGCCTGGCCCAGGCCCGCACCGCCGCCTTCGCCAGCCTGGTGGTGTCCCAAATGTTCCACGTGCTGGACTGCCGCTCCCGGCCCGAACCCGACCGCTTCCGGGGCCGGGACGAACCCCGAGGCCGGGGCGGCCGCAACCCCGCCCTGTGGGGTGCTGTGGCCTCCTCCTTGGTGCTCCTGGCCCTGGTGGTCCACTGGCCGCCCCTCCAAGGGCCTTTCCGGGCGGAAGCCTTGACCTGGGTCCAATGGTCGGGGGTCCTGGCCGCCGGTGGATTGTGGCCCCTGCTCCTGGCGGCGGCCCGGGCGGTTCGTTGCAAAGCCAAATCCATTCCAGTAGGATAGGTGCGGGTTTGGGCCGAATACTGAAGAAATCGAGCCCAAGGCGGCAATTTGGCCCCCCTTTGGGGGCAAGGCTGCCCTCAACCCGGCGGCAAACGGCTCAAGGGGGATAATTTTGGTCAGCAGCATGACGGGCTACGGACAGGGGGAGTCCGTAGGCAAATATTATCGCTTCGCCGTTGAGGTCCGCTCCGTCAATCACCGCTTCAACGACGTCCACATCCGCCTGCCCCGGGATTTCAGCCCCTGGGAGCAGTCCATCCGCAAGGCCGTGCTCCAGCGGGTGCGCCGGGGCCGGGTGGACCTGAGCCTCACGGCCGAACCCCTGGAAGGCACCCGGCAGGTAAAGCTGAACCAGCCCCTGGCCGTGGCCTACCACCAAGCCCTGGACCAACTGGCCCGGGAGCTGGGCCTGGTTCCCCACATCCCCATCTCGGTGCTGGCCGCCATGCCCGACCTGTTCACGGTTGAATCGACGGCCCCCGAGGCCGGCGACTTGTGGCACGAAATGGAGCCCGCCCTGGCGGCCGCCTTGGACCAGTTGACCGCCAGCCGGCGGTCCGAGGGACAGGCCCTGGCCGCCGACTGCCTGAAGCGCATCGACCGGCTCCAGGAACTGCTGTCCGCCGTGGCCGCCGAGGCGCCGGCGGTGGCGGAGCATTACCGGCAGCGCCTCCTGGAGCGGCTGCAGGAGTGGCTGCCCGAAGGATCCCTGGACATGGACCGGATCACCGCCGAAGTGGTCCTCATGGCCGAGCGGTCGGCCATCGACGAGGAGATCACCCGCCTGGGCAGCCACCTGGAGCAGCTGCGGCAATGCCTTCAGGACGCAGGTCCCGTGGGGCGCCGGATGGAATTCCTGCTGCAGGAAGCCCACCGGGAAGTGCAGACCATGGGCGCCAAGAGCCAAAGCACCGCCATCTCCCAGGCGGTGGTGGAGATGAAGTCCGAACTGGAAAACCTGCGGGAGCAAGTGCAGAACATCGAATAGGGGGGCGCCCATAGGGACATGCGACTGGTGAATATCGGCTTCGGCAACATCGTGGCTGCCGACCGCATCGTGGCAGTGGTAAGCCCCGAATCGGCCCCCATCAAGCGCATCATATCCGACGCCCGGGCTGAAGGCCTGCTGATCGACGCCACCTACGGGCGCCGGACCCGGGCCGTCATCATCACCGATTCAGGCCATGTGCTGCTGGCCGCCGTCCAGCCCGAAACCATCGCCCAGCGCCTGGCTCCCCGGGAGTTGGGCCGGACCGCAGACGGCGACGGAAAAGGAGGCGGGCGTCTTTGAACAAGACCCTGCCGGGCCTGCTCATCGTGCTGTCGGCGCCCTCGGGCGCCGGCAAGGGTTCGGTGCGCCGGGAACTGGCCAAGCTGGAACCCGATCTCATCTACGGCGTCAGCGTGACCACCCGGCCGCCCCGTCCGGGCGAGCGGGATGGGCAGCATTATTTCTTCACCGATGAAGAGGATTTCCGGGCCCGGGCCGCCAGGGGCGAACTGGTGGAATGGTCCGAAGTGTACGGCCACCTGTACGGCACACCCCGGGAGCCCATGGAGACCTATATACGGGAAGGCCGGGATGTCATCGTGGAAAAGGACGTCCAAGGAGCCCGCAAGATCATGGCTCTTTACCCCAAGGCGGTGACCATCTTCATCCTGCCGCCTTCCCTGGAGGAACTGCGCCGCCGCATCGAGAGCCGGGGCACCGAGTCGCCGGAAGCCCAGCGGCAGCGCCTGCGGAGCGCCGGCGAGGAACTGGTGTGGGTCAAAGATTACCAGTACTGTATAGTAAACGATGATGTGGCTGTTGCCGCGGCCGACGTGGCAGCCATCATCAGAGCCGAGCGATGCCGGGTCCAGCGCTACCTGGACGCCGGTCATCTCTTCTGGCTGGAGGGATAAGCCCATGCAACTGGACCTGGACGCCCTGCTGGAGAAGGCTGACAGCAAGTACACCTTGGTGGTCGTTGCCGCCCGCCGGGCCCGCCAAATCGTGGACGCCGGGGGGACAAGCACCCTGGTGGCCACCGCCATGGCCAAGCCTGTCAGCATCGCCTTCGAGGAACTCCTGCAGGACAAGTTGGAATGGGAAGGTCCTGAAGAACCGTAAAGACGGGAACACGACAGCGACGGGGGAGGTTGGGCCAGGTGCCGGGGAATGAGGCCCAAGGGGAAAGGCCTTTGGACCAGCGCCGCATACTGTTTTGCGTCGCCGGCGGCATCGCCGCCTACAAGGCGGCCTTCGCCGTCAGCCGCCTGCGGCAGTTGGGCGCCGTGGTGCGGGTGGTGCTCACCCAAGGGGCCACGGCCTTCGTCACCCCTTTGACCTTCCAGGCCCTGTCGGGCCAGCCCGTGTGGACCACCCTGTTCCAGCCCCAGCGGGTGGGCGCCGTGGACCACGTGGAACTGGCCCACGAATCGGACCTGTGCATCATCGCCCCCGCCACCGCCAACATCATCGGCAAGCTGGCCAACGGCATCGCCGACGATCCCGTCAGCACCGTGGTCATGGGCATCCAGGCGCCCGTGCTCCTGGCCCCGGCCATGGAAGCGGGCATGATGGACAACCCCGCCGTCGCCGCCAATTTGGACCGTCTCCGCAGCTGGGGATGGCACGTGGTGGGCCCCGAGGAGGGCCACCTGGCCTCAGGCCGGACAGGGCCGGGGCGGATGGTGGAGCCCCAGCGGCTGGTGGCCGCGGCGGTGGACCTGCTGACCCGGGACCAGGATCTGGCCGGGCGCCGGCTGGTGGTCACCGCCGGCCCCACCCGGGAGTATTTCGACCCGGTGCGGTTCTTGTCCAACCCCTCTTCCGGCAAGATGGGCTTTGCCATTGCCGCGGCCGCCCGGGAGCGGGGAGCCCAGGTTACCCTCATCCACGGGCCGGTGGCCTTGCCCGTGCCCCCGGGGGTGACGGCCGTGCCCATCACCTCCGCCCGGGATATGTATGCGGCGGTGCTGGAGAGGCTGCCCGGCACCGACGTCTTGATCAAGGCGGCCGCCGTGGCCGACTTCCGCCCCGCCGAAACCCGGGAGCAAAAGATCAAGAAGAACGATGCGGAACTGACCATCAGCCTGGCCCGCAACCCCGACATCCTGGCCGAGGCCGGGCGCCGCAAGCAGCCGGGCCAGGTGCTGGTGGGCTTCGCCGCCGAAAGCCACGACACTTTGAACTTCGCCCGGGAGAAGATGAAGGCCAAGGGAGCGGACCTGATGGTGGCCAACGACATCACCGAGCCCGACGCCGGGTTCGCCCACGACACCAACCGGGTCCACCTGCTCTTCGCCGACGGCCGCCACCGGGCCCTGCCCCTCCTGAGCAAGCGGGAAGTAGCCCATCACATCCTGGATGCCGTCAAGGAAATCCTGGCCGACGCCGAGCCCTCCCCTTGACGAAGGAGGGCCGTGCCGTTGAACCCTTCCCACGCCGGCGGCCCTGCCGGTCCCGTGGCCCAAGTCCTGGTAACCGTATCCATGCAGGGTCACGACCAGATCTTCGACTACTCGGTGCCCCCTGAACTGGTGCCCGTGCTGGCCGTGGGCCACCGGGTGGTGGTTCCCTTCGGCCGCCGGCAGACGGCGGGTTACGTGGTGGGGCTGGCGGGCCAGCCCGCCGTGGATCCCGGGAAACTGCGCCCCATCCTGCGCCTGGACGGGGATGACCTCCACCTGACGGAAGAGTTGATGGACCTGTCGGCATGGCTGGCCGACCGTTATTTGAGCCTGCGGTCCCAGGCCCTGCGGGTCATGCTGCCCCCCGGCGCCGGCACCGGCCGGGCCCGGCCGCTCCAGGACCGGTTCATCAAGCCGGCGGTGCCGGCCGGCCGGCTGGCCGCCGCCTTGGAGACCCTGCCGGCCAACGCCGTGCGCCAGGCCGCCCTTCTGAACCTGCTGCTGGATCATCCCCAAGGTATGCCCGCCTCTGAGGCCCTGGGGCCGGGCGGGGGAACGAGCGCCGCCCTCAACGCCCTGGTGTCCAAAGGCTTGGTGACGGTGGAGCACCGGCAGATCCACCGGGACCCCCTGCCGCCGCCCCCGGCCGTGCTGGCCCAGCCGCCGCCCTTCACCCCGGCCCAGGCCGAGTGCTGCCGCCGGCTGGAGGCAGCCTTGGCGTCCCGGGAGGCCCAAGGCTTCCTCCTGTACGGCGTCACCGCCAGCGGCAAGACGGAAGTCTACCTGGAAGCCATCCGCCGCTGCCTGGCCTTGGGCCGCACGGCCCTGTACCTGGTGCCGGAAATCAGCCTGACGCCCCAGAGCGTGGACCGCTTCCGCCGGGCCCTGGGGGCGGCGGTGGCCGTCCTCCACAGCGGGCTGAGCATGGGGGAGCGGTACGACCAATGGCGCCGCATCCGCCAAGGGGACGCCCAGGTGGTGGTGGGCGCCCGGTCGGCGGTCTTTGCCCCCGTGGACGACTTGGGGCTCATCATCCTGGACGAGGAGCACGAGCCGGCCTTCAAGCAGGACGAGGCGCCCCGCTACCATGCCCGGACGGTGGCCTGGGAGCGGGTGCAGCGCGGGGGCGGCGTGCTCCTGTGCGGCAGCGCCACCCCCTCCCTGGAAAGCTGGCATGAGGTGGAGGAAGGCCGGTGGCACCTGCTTACCATGGCGGACCGGGTGGACGGCCGCCCCATGCCCCAGGTGGACATCGTGGACCAGCGGGAGGAGCGGGCCGCGGGCCGGTCCGTCATCAGCGAGCCCCTGGCGGCAGCCTTGACCGAGTGCGTGGCCAGGGGGGAGCAGGCCATCCTGTTTTTGAACCGCCGGGGCTTTGCCACCATCGTCCTGTGCCGGGAATGCGGCCATGCCGAAGAATGTCCCCGCTGCAGCGTGGCCTTGACCTACCACCGGGGCCGGGGCCGGCTTCTGTGCCATTACTGCGGCCTGTCCCGGCGGCCCCCGACCCGCTGCCCCAGCTGCGGCGGCACCCGCATCGGCTTTTTCGGCGTGGGCACCGAGCGGGTGGAGGAGGCGGCCCGGGAACTGCTGCCTGAGGCCCGCATCGCCCGCCTGGACGCCGACACCGCAACCCGCAAGGGGAGCCACCAGCGGGTCTACCGGGCCTTTGCCGCCGGGGAAATCGATGTCCTCATCGGCACCCAGATGGTGGCCAAGGGCTGGGACATCCCGGGGGTGACCCTGGTGGGGGTCATCAGCGCCGACACCGCCCTCCACCTGCCCGACTTCCGCAGCGGCGAGCGCACCCTTCAGCTCTTGATGCAGGTGGCGGGCCGGGCGGGAAGGGGGGACAAGCCCGGCCGGGTCATCATCCAGACCTTCAACCCCGACCACCCCTCCGTGACCGCCGTGGCCGGGGGCCGAGTGACGGAGTTCTGGCGCCAGGAGATGGAGCAGCGCCGGGCCCTGGGCTACCCGCCCTGCGGCACCTTGATCCGCCTCCTGGCCTCGGCCCGGGAGGAGGCGGCCGCCCGCAGGGCCCTGGAGGACCTGGCCGCCCGGCTCCAGGCCGAACCCCTGCCCGGGGTGGAACTGCTGGGCCCCGCCCGGGCCCCCTTGGGCCGGCTGCGCTCCTTGTACCGCTGGCAGCTGGTGCTGCGGGGGGAGCCGGGCCTGCCGGGCCGGGACCTTCGGTCATGGCTGGCGGAAAGGCTCCCGGGCCGGGGCAGTTGGCGCCAGGGGGGCGTCCGGGTGAGCGTGGACGTGGACCCCGCGTCGCTCCTGTAAAGGAGACAAGGGGCGGTATAATAGTTATTGGAAACCAACGTCGATCAACGGATCAGCGGATTTCACGGAGGATGATCAATGGCGCGAGGGGCGCGGGATGCCCGGCAGGGTCGGGTCAGGCCCATCCTGCAGTACAAGAACGAAACAGAACGGCAAATATTGCGGCAGCGGTCCCAGCCCGTCACCCGGGTGAACCGGGAAATCCGGCAGTTGGTGGACGACATGCTGGCCACCATGTACGATGCCGACGGCATCGGGCTGGCGGCGCCCCAGGTTGGCGTGCTGCGCCGGGTCATCGTGGCCGACGTGGGCGACGGCCCCGTGGTCATCATCAACCCCGAGGTGCACCACCAGGAGGGCAGCGAAGAGGCCTACGAAGGCTGCCTATCCATTCCCGGCTACCAGGGCAGGGTGGCCCGGGCCGGCTTGGTGCGGGTGTCGGGCCTGGACGAAAAGGGCCGCCGGGTGTGGCTGGAGGCCGAGGGCCTGCTGGCCCGGGCCATCCAGCACGAAATCGACCATTTGGACGGCATTCTCTTTTTGGACCGGGCTTCCAAGATCATCGAACTGAGCCCCGCCGCCGACCTGCGCATCGTGTACATGGGCACCCCCGGCTTCGCCGTGGAGCCCCTGCGCCACCTGCTGCGCAACCATTGCCGGGTGACGGCGGTGGTGACCCGGCCCGACCGGCCCCGGGGCCGCGGGCGAGCGGTGAAGCCCTCCCCCGTCAAGGAACTGGCCGCAGAACTGGGCCTGCCGGTGCTCCAGCCGGAAAAGGCCGGGGATCCGGAGTTTGTGGCCCAGTTGCGGGAACTGGAGCCCGACGTCATCGTCACCGCCGCCTACGGCCTGCTGCTGCCGCCCGAGGTGCTGGAGGTGCCCCGTCTGGGCTGCCTCAACATCCATCCCTCCCTGCTGCCGGAACTGCGGGGAGCGGCGCCCATCCAGCGGGCCTTGATGGAAGGCAAGGAAAAGACGGGCGTCACCATCTACTTCATGGACGAAGGCATGGACAGCGGCGACATCCTGCTCCAGGAGGAGACCCCCATCCAGCCCGGGGAAACGGCGGGAGAACTGGCGGCCCGCCTCAGCAAGATGGGCGCCCGCCTGCTGATGGATGCCCTGCGCCTGCTGGCCACCGAGGAAGATCCGCCCCGGCGTCCCCAGGACCACAGCCGGGCCACCTTCGCCCCGGCCCTGCAGCCCCACGAGGAGCGCATCGACTGGTCCTGGCCCGCCGAGAAGATCGTCAACCACTGCCGGGGGCTGGCGCCCCGCCCGGGAGCCTACACCCTCTACCGGGGCGAGCGTTTGAAGATCCTGGCGGCGGAAGTCCGGCCCGGGGAGGCCGGGGCCCCGCCGGGCACCGTCATCGCCGTGGAGAAGAACCAGGGCTTCGTGGTGGCCGCCGGCACCGGCGCCGTGCTGGTGAAGCGGGTGCAGCTGGCCGGGCGACAGGCCGTCAGCGCCGCCGACTTCATCAACGGCCATCCCCTGGACGAAGGCGAGGCCTTGGGCCTGGAGCCCGTGGCCACCAGCACTACCGAAGGGAAGGGAGGTTCCATCGATGCTGTTTGACCCACTGTACTGGCTCATCATGGGTCCCGCCATGCTGCTGGCCGTCTGGGCCCAGGCGCGGGTGCGGAGCGCCTATGAAACCTACTCCCAGGTCTACGCCAGCAGCGGCCTGACGGGCAGCGAACTGGCCCGCCGCCTGCTGCAGCAGGCAGGCCTCCATGATGTGGCCGTGGAGGGCGTCGCCGGGCAATTGACGGACCATTACGATCCCCGCAACCGGGTGGTCCGCCTGTCGGAAGGCGTCTACAACAGCCGTTCCCTGGCTGCCCTGGGGGTAGCCGCCCACGAGGTGGGTCACGCCCTCCAGCACCGGGACGGCTACATATGGCTCAACCTGCGCAACAGTATCGTGCCCATTACCCAGATCGGCTCCAACCTGGCCATGCCCCTGGTCATCCTGGGGCTCATCCTGGGGGCGCTGCAGCTGGTGGATCTGGGCATCATACTCTTTTCCCTGGCGGTGCTGTTCCAACTGGTGACCCTGCCGGTGGAGTTCAACGCTTCCAGCCGGGCCCTGGCCACTTTGGCCGACGGCGGCTACGTCAGCAGCAGCGAGATACGACCCATCCGCTCCGTCCTCAGCGCTGCGGCCCTGACCTACTTCGCCGCCCTGGTCACGGCTTTGCTCCAGTTGGTATACCTGTTCACCCTGCGCGGGCGCCGTTGAGGGATCCATCATGACCGGCCGGGGACGGAGCGGCCTCAGCCCCGCCCGCCGGACGGCCCTGACGGCCTTGCTGGCCATGGCCAAGGGCCGGTTCGCCGGCGACGCCCTGGACGAGGCCATGGCCGCCGCCGGATCCCTGTCGCCCGCCGACCGGGCCTTGGCCACCGAAATCGCCTACGGCGTGGCCCGCCGCCAGGGCACTTTGGACTATTACTTGGGCCACGTCTCCCGGCGGCCCCTGCCCAAGCTGGACCGTCCCCTGCTGCAGATCCTCCGGGGCGCAGTATACGAACTGTTTTACTTGGATCGGGTGCCGGAGCGGGCCGTGGTCCATCAAGCCGTAGAGGCGGCCCGCCTTCACGGCGGGGTGGGCGCGGCCCGCTTCGCCAACGGTGTCCTGCGGAACCTGCTGCGGCAAAAGGAATCCATTCCCGTGCCCCAGGCCGAAGACGACCCCGAAGGCTACCTGGCCATCGTCCATTCCCATCCCCCGTTTCTCGTGCGCCGGTGGCTGGCCCGGTTCTCCTTTGAGGAGGCCCTGGCCCTGTGCCGGGCCAACAATCGGGTTCCCCCCTTGACCATCCGGGTAAACCTGCTGCGGGCCCGGCCCCAGCAGGTTCAGGAGCAATTGGCGGCGGCGGGGGTGGCGGCCCGGCCGGGGCGCTGGCTGCCCGAAGCCTTGATCCTGGAGGGGACCGCCGGCTACGGCCCGGCCCAACTGCCCAATTTCCGGGCCGGGCATTATACTTTTCAGGACGAGGCTTCCATGCTGGTAAGCCGGGTGGTGGCTCCCCAGCCCGGAGAGCAGGTGCTGGACGCCTGCAGCGCCCCGGGCACCAAGACCACCCACATGGCCGAATTGATGGGCGGCCGGGGCCGGGTAACGGCCGTGGACATCGATCCCGTGCGGCTGGCCAGGGTGACGGAGGGGGCCCGGCGCCTGGGGCTGTCCATTGTGGAAGCCCGGCCCATGGATGCCCGGGACCTCCCGGAGCATTTCGGCCCGGAGTTTGACCGGGTGCTGGTGGACGCCCCCTGCACCGGGTTCGGCACCTTGGCCCGGCGCCCGGACCTGCGCTGGCAGAAGCAGGAGGAAGACATTGCCGCCCTGGCCCGGCTTCAGGGGGAGATCATGGCCGCCGCGGCCCGGGTGGTCAGGCCCGGCGGCGCTTTGGTTTATACTGTCTGCACCAACGAGCCGGAAGAGACCTATGAAATCGTGGAGCAGTTCTTGAAGGCCCATGATGAGTTTGCGCCCGATGCCCTGGCGCCCTACCTGCCCGGGGCATTGGCCGCCGAAGCGGAGGGCCATCAGTTGATGCTCTGGCCCCACCGCCACGGCACCGACGGTTTTTTCATCGCCCGGCTGCGGCGCCTCCCTTGAGGCGTTGGGCACCTGACGAGGAAGGAGAGGACAACATGGCTGGGCCCGAACCAGTTTCGACAATAGCCGGCCGGGCGGCCCTCCTGGGCATGACCCAGGCCCAACTGGAAGGGTTCATGGCCTCCCTGGGAGAGCCCCGCTACCGGGCCCGCCAGGTTTTCCAATGGCTCTTCCGCCACCGGGCGGCGGACTTCCAGGCCATGACCAACCTGCCGGCGGCCTTGCGCACCCTGCTGGAGGAGCGGGCGGTCATCGACGTGGCCCAATTGATCCTCAGCCAGGAGGACCCCGACGACGGCACCCGCAAGTTCTTGTTCCGCCTCCTGGCCGACGGGGAGACGGTGGAGACGGTGCTGATGCGCTACCGCCACGGCTTCAGCCTGTGCGTCTCCACCCAGGTGGGCTGCCGCATGGGCTGCCGCTTCTGCGCCTCCACCATGGGCGGCAAGGTGCGGGATCTGACGGCGGCGGAGATCGTCCAGCAGGTGGTGTCGGTGCAGCGGGCCCTGGACCCGGCGGGGGAGCGCATCGGCTCCATCGTGGTCATGGGCATGGGCGAGCCCTTGGAGAACTACGACAACCTGGTCCGCTTCCTGCGGATTGTCAACGACCCTGAGGGCTTGGGCATCGGCCTCCGCCACATTACCGTCTCCACGGTGGGCTTGGTGCCCGCCATCCGGCGCCTGGCCGAAGAGGGGCTGCCCGTCACCCTGGCCGTCTCCCTCCACGCCCCCAACGACTACATCCGATCCCAGATCATGCCCATCAATGTGCGCTATCCCCTGGCCCAGCTGATGGACGCCTGCCGGGACTACGTGGCCAAGACGGGGCGTAGAATTTCCTTTGAGTACATAATGATGGACGGCGTCAACGACCATCCGGAGCTGGCCCGGGAGTTGGCCGTGCTGGTGGGCGATCTCCTCTGCCACATCAACTTGATTCCCTGCAACCCCGTGCCCGACCGGCCCTACAAGCCGTCGCCGCCCCGCCGCATGCAGGTTTTCCGGGACATCCTGCGCCGGGCCGGCCTGCAGGTGACCATCCGCCGCACCTTGGGCCGGAAGATCGAGGCGGCCTGCGGCCAGCTGCGGCGCCGGGCCCTGGCGGAAAAGCAGGAAGGGCGCCCCGTGCCCGCGAAAGGCTAGCCAGAGCGGACGCCGGGAGGCTTGTCATGCTGCTGTGGTTCGCCGCCACCGACATCGGCCGGGTGCGGACAGCCAACCAGGATGCCTATGCGGCCTTTTCCTTGCCCCAGCCGGCCCAAGCCCATGTCTTCGCCGTAGCCGACGGCATGGGCGGCGCCCAGGCCGGCGATGTGGCCAGTTCCATGGCCCTCCACGTCTTGGAGGAATGCCTTGCCCAATGGAACGCGGGGCTGGACGCCCCGCCCTCGCCCGGCGACGTCATGGGCGCCATGGAGGAAGCCCTGGTGACGGCCAACGACCGCCTGGTGGCCGAGGCCGCCCGGGACCCCAGCCGGGCGGGCATGGGCACGACCCTGACGGCGGCTTACGTCAAAGATCTTTCCTTCGTTTTTGCCCATGTGGGCGACAGCCGGCTCTATAAAGTCTTCCCCGACGGCCGCATGGAGCAGTTGACGGTGGACCACGCCCTGGTCACCGAACTGGTGCGGTCGGGCCAGATCACCGCCGAGCAGGCCCGCACCCATCCCCAGCGCCACATTCTTACCGAAGCCCTGGGCCTGGCCCGGCGTCCCCAGGTGCAGACCGCCCAGGGCAGCCTGGAGGCGGGGGAGGGGCTCCTCCTGTGCACCGACGGGCTCACCAGCACGGTGACCGACGCCGAGATCGGCGCCGCCCTGGTGGAGCAGCCCCATGATCCCCACCGGCTCATCGCCTTGGCCAACCAGCGGGGCGCCCCCGACAACGTGACCCTGCTGGTGGTTTGGCCTGGGGGAGGCGGGTCGCCATGAAGGGGCGGCTGCTGGGCGGGCGCTATCGCATCGAGGGGCCCCTGGGCGGGGGCGGCATGGCCGTGGTCTACCTGGGCCGGGACCAGCTGCTGGACCGCATGGTGGCCGTCAAGATGCTGCGGCCCGAATTCGTGGGCGACGAGGCCTTCGTGGAGCGGTTCAAGCTGGAGGCCAAGGCGGCGGCCCGGCTTTCCCATCCCAACATCGTGGCCATCTACGATGTGGGCCGGGACGACGGCCTGGACTACATCGTCATGGAATATGTCAGCGGACAAACCTTGAAGGAGCGCATCAAGGCCGCCGGCCCCCTACCTCCCCGGGAGGCGGTGGACATAGCGGTCCAGGTGCTGGCCGCCCTGGAGCATGCCCACAGCCACGGCGTCATCCACCGGGACATCAAGCCCCAGAACATCTTGCTGGCGGAGTCGGGCCAGGTGAAGGTGGCCGACTTCGGCATCGCCCGGGCCGTGGGCACCCAGACCTTGACCGATGCCGGCCCCATCATGGGCAGCGCCCACTACGTGTCGCCGGAGCAGGCTTCGGGCAAGCCCACCGGCGCCCGGACCGACCTGTACTCCCTGGGGGTCGTGCTGTTTGAGATGCTGACGGGAGTGCTGCCCTTCGACGGGGAGTCCATGGTGACGGTGGCGGTGAAGCACATGCGGGAAGAGCCGCCCGATCCCCATGCTTTGGCCTCCCAAGTGTCGCCCACCTTAAGCCGCATCGTGCTGCAGGCCCTGCAAAAGGATCCCCAGCGCCGCTACCCGTCGGCCAGGGTCATGCGCAAGGATTTGGAAAATTTCGCGGTCATGGCGCCCGAAGAGGTTTGGGCGGTGCCCGACGACCAGCCCACCGTCAACTTGAGCGCCCTGGGCGTGCCGGGCAACGGCGGGGCGGCAGCGGCGGTGGCTGCCCCCCAGTCCGGGAGGGAGGCGCCGCGGCCGGGGCCTGAGGCCCGTCCCGCCCGCCGGCGGGCCGGGGCCAAGAGGAGGCAGCGCCCCTGGAGCCGCATCCTGGCCATGTGGACCGTCGCTTTGGTGGTCATGGGAGGTCTGGTGGGCTTCACCGCCCAGGCGGTAGGAAGCTGGCTCAAGCCCCCCGTGGTCACGGTGCCCGAGGTGACGGGCCTGGACCAGGGGACGGCCCGGTCCCAGCTGGCCGCCGCCGGCGTGGCACTGCGGGTGGTGGCCGAGCGCCACGACGATCAGATGGCATCAGGCCTGGTTTTGGAGCAGAACCCCGGCCCCGGGGCCACCATGCGCCGGGGCGGCGTGGTGGAGGTCATCATGAGCCTCGGCCCCCAGCTGGTCCACGGGGGCATGATCGACGTCCGGGGCGAGCGGGCCGCTGCCGCCGAGTTGAGATTGAAGCAGCTGGGGCTGGCGGTGGAGTACGATTACGTGCACCACAGCGAGGCCCCCGAAGGCACCGTGGTGGCCCAGGACCCCACTCCCGCCACGCCGGTGCGCACGGGGACCGTGGTCCGGCTGACGGTGAGCCGGGGCCCCGAAGGGGAGCCCGTAGCCCTGCCCGACCTGCGGGGCCTGACGGTGGCCCGGGCCCGGGACGAACTGGCGTCCATGAAATTGCGGGTGGGTGAAATCCGCACGGCCCCCGGCGACTACCCGCCCGATACCATCGGCGCCCACGAGCCCGCCGCCGGGGAAGTGGTTCCCCCCGGCACCGCCGTCGTGCTGTACGTCAGCAGCGGCAACGGCATCGAACCCAACGAGACCATGTTTCCCGTGACATTGCCGGGGGAGCCCGCCGAACAGCAAATAGAGGTGCGGGTCATCGACGAGCGGGGCGAGCGGCTGGTATACCGGGGCCGCCACGGCGGCGGCGTCTCCTTCACGGTGCCGGTCTACTGGTACGGGGAGGAAGCCACGGTGACGGTGCAGAGCAACGGGCAACTCCTGACAGTGGAAGAGATTTGGTGACGGGAAGGGTTATCAAGTCTTACAGCGGCTGGTATGAAGTGCAATTGGACGGGGCGCCGGGCAAGGGCCCCATCACGTGCAGGCCCCGGGGGCGGCTGCGCCAGGAGGAGGAGGGCGTGCTGACGGGGGACCGGGTGCGGGTTTCCGTGCTGGACGACGGCTCCGGCGTCATCGAGGAAGTGCTGCCCCGGACCAGCCGTCTCCACCGTCCGCCGGTGGCCAACGTGGATCAAGTTCTGGTGGTTTTCACCCTGCGCCAGCCTCCGTTGAACCGGCCGGTGCTGGATCGCCTCACCTGCCTGGCCCAATTCGAAGGTCTTGACGTGGTGCTGGTCCTGAACAAATTGGATTTGACCCCGCCCGAAGAGGTGGAGGCCATCCGGGCCGAGTACAAGCCCACCGGCTATCCCTTCATCGCCCTGGCCGCCCAGCCCCCCACCAACGTGGAGGCCTTGGAGGCAGTGCTGAAAGGCCGGGTGTCGGTGCTGGCCGGGCCGTCGGGGGTGGGCAAGACCACCTTGCTCAACGCCCTGCAGCCGGGCCTCAACCTGCAGACCCAGCCCGTCAGCCGTCGCCTGCGCCGGGGAAGGCACACCACCCGCCACGTTCAGTTGCTCCCCCTATATGACCGGGAAGCCCGGCAGCGGATCCAGGAGGGGAAGAAGCCCAAGGCGGGGCCGTGGGGCTATGTGGTGGACACGCCCGGCTTCAGCCGGCTTTCCGTGGCCCACATCCCCAAGGAGAGGCTCATCCATTGCTTCCCGGACCTGGCCGCGGGGGCGGACCGGTGCCGGTTCCCCGACTGCCTCCACCGGGCCGAGCCCGGCTGCGCCGTCAAGGCGCTGGTGGAGGAGGGGGCGGCGTCGCCCCACCGTTATGAGCAATACTTGGAACTGTTGACGGAGATCGAAGAACTGGAAGCCCAGCGCTACCGTTGAGAGGGGACGAGGACATTGACCGGTGGAGCCGCCGGCGCAGGCCGGAATGGAGCGCCCGTCATCGTGGCGCCTTCCCTGCTGGCCGCCGATTTCAGTGATTTAAAGAAGGCCGTGGGCCTGGCGGAGGCGGGGGGTGCCCACTGGCTCCACCTGGACGTGATGGACGGCCACTTCGTGCCCAACATCACCTTCGGCCCCTTGGTGGTTGAAGCGGTGCGCCGCCTGACCGACATGCCCCTGGACGTCCACTTGATGATCGCGCCGCCGGAGCCGTACCTGGAAGCCTTCGCCCGGGCCGGGGCCGACCGGCTGACGGTCCACGTGGAGGCTACCGCCCACCTGCACCGGGCTCTCCAGACCATCGGCGATCTGGGGGTGAAGGCCGGTGTGGCCCTCAACCCGGCCACCCCCTGGGAGCAGGCCGCCTGGGTGCTGCATCAGGTGGATTTGGTGCTGGTCATGACCGTCAACCCCGGCTTCGGGGGACAGGCCTTCCTGCCGGAAGTGCTGCCCAAGGTGGAGGCCCTGCGGGAATACGTCACGGCCCGGGGCCTGGACGTCCACATCCAAGTGGACGGGGGCATCGATGGGGAAACGGCCCCCTTGGCTGTGAACGCCGGGGCCGATGTCCTGGTGGCCGGCTCCGCCGTGTATGGGGCAGAGGATCCGGCATCGGTCATGGCCCAATTGGCCCGCCTCCGGCGCCCCGGGTAGCGGCCATTCCCGCCGGCCCGGCCTCTGCCCGGTGGGCGGGCCGCTGCCGCCGGCGGTGAACCCTCCGGCTCCCCTGCGACATATGATGCATGGGTCGACAGGAAGGAGTCGGAGCCATGCGCATCTACATCATTCGCCTTCCCCGGTTAATCGGCCGGCTTTGGCAAAAGATCGGCAGCCGTCTGGGCAAAGGCCGGTAGGCTGCCGGCGCCCTTCCGCCTTGTCCCGCGACGCCCCCCGGCTCTTTTGGTGTCCCGGCCGGACTGTGCTAAGATAGCCGCAAACTTCCCGGGCCCCGGCGACGGGGCCCCTGGGGTGGAGGTATTGCCCGCTTGCTGAATGCAGGGGACTACGTGGCCCGGGCCACCGCCGACGGAGGCAAGGTGCGGGTGCTGGCCGCCCGGTCCACCCGGCTGGTGGCCGAAGCCCAGCGGCGCCATGGGGCGCTGCCCACGGCGGCCGCCGCTTTGGGCCGGGTGCTGACGGGCGCCGCCCTGATGGGGGCCTTGCTGAAAGAGGACAACCACACGGTGACGGTCCGCATAAGGGGGACCGGGCCCTTGGGCGCCATCATCGCCGACAGCGACGGCCGGGGCCATGTCCGGGGCTATGTGCAAAACCCCCAGGTGAATCTGCCTTTGAACTCCCAGGGAAAGCTGGACGTCTCCGGGGCCGTGGGCCTGCCCGGCGAGATCAACGTGGTGTGGGATCTCCACCTGCGCCAGCCCTATTCGGGCACGGCGCCCCTGGCTACCGGGGAGATCGGCGAGGACTTCACCGCCTACTTCTGGCGCTCGGAGCAGACGCCGTCCCTGGTGGCTCTGGGCGTGCTGGTGGGACCCGGCGGCCAGGTGATGGCGGCGGGGGGCGTCCTGGCCCAGCTGCTGCCGGGCAGCAGCGCCCACTGGGCCGAAACCTTGACGGAAAATGCCCGGCAACTGGCGGGCATCAGCCGGCTCATCGCCGGGGGCGCCGCCCCCGAAGACCTGATTGAACGTACTCTGGCGGGATTTGAAGGGGTGCCGGGACACCGGTTGCCCCTGGTCTTTCAATGCCGGTGCAGCCGGGAGCGGTGCCGCCGGCTGCTGGCCTCACTAGGTGCCGATGAATTGCGGGACATGCTGGCAACGGATGGGCAGGCGGAAATGGAATGCCATTTCTGCCGTCAGAAGTACCTATTCGATGCTGAGGAACTGGGCCAGTTGCTGGCCCTGCAGTCGTAAACCCGAAACCGGCGATCGCTGAGCCGGAAAGCCTGCCGACTTAAACGCGGGAAACCCGGCCGCTCCGGATGCAACGGGTGCATACCCTCAGCTTGCGCCGTTGGCCGTTGACCATCACCCGTACCGTCTGCAGGTTGGGCGACCAGGTGCGCCGGGTATGCCGGTTGGAATGGCTTACGTTGTTGCCGGTGGTAACCCCTTTGTTGCAAATGTCACAGCGGCGCGCCACGATGACTACCTCCTTGTACCCCATGCACGAACATCGGATATTCTAACACAGGGGAGTCGTGCCAACAAGAACGGCGGTGAGGGCTGCCCATGGCGGTGCCTACCTTGCCCACCCGGCCCATCGAGGCCCTGGCGGGGGTCGGTCCCTCCCGGGCCCGCATGCTGAACCGGCTGGGCATCCATACCATCAACGACCTGCTGGACCACCTGCCCCGGCGGTACGAAGAAGTGGGTGGGCTGAAGACCCTGGCCCAGGCGGCGGCCGATCTGGGCGCCCCGGCCCGGGTGCGGGTGCGGGTGCTGTCCACCGATGCCCGCACCGTCCGGCCCGGACTCCACATGACCACCGCCCTGCTGTCCGATGAGACGGGGAACATGACCGCCTTGTGGTTCAACCAGCCCTATGTGCGCCGGTGGGTTCAGCCCGGCCGCACTTTGATCCTGACGGGCAAGGTGGAGCTTTACCGGCGGCGCCTGCAGCTTACCAACCCGGAAATCGCCGACGCGGCCCAAGGGGCCGACCAGCCGCCCCTGCTGCCCGTGTATCCCGCCACCACCGGCCTGAACCAGCGGGTGCTGCGGGGGCTGATGGCCACGGCCCTGGACAAGCATGGGGATTTGATCGTGGATCCCCTGCCCCCGTCCATGGCCTCCCGCTTAGGCCTGCCTTCCAAGATGTGGGCGGTGGCGGCGGTGCACCGGCCTGCCTCCATGGATGAGGCGGAAAAGGCCCGCCGGCGCCTGGCTTTCGAGGAATTGTTCCTGTACCAGTTGGCCTTGTCCCTGCTGCGCCGGGATGTGACGGGCGCCCGCCCGGGGCGCCGGCACCGGGCGCCCGAAGGCGTGCTGGACAGGCTGTACGCCGCCTTGCCTTATGAACCCACCGCGGCTCAGCGCCGGGTCATCGACGAGGTGCTGGCGGACATGGCCGGCAGCCGGCCCATGTACCGGCTGGTGCAGGGGGACGTGGGCTCGGGCAAGACCCTGGTGGCGGCGGTGGCCCTGGCGGCGGCGGGTACGTCCGGCTCCCAAGCGGCCCTTATGGCCCCCACGGAACTGCTGGCCCAGCAGCACTACGACTACCTGGCCCCCCTGCTCGGGGCCGTGGACGTGGAGACGGTGCTCCTGACCGGCTCCACCACCGCGGCCCAGCGGCGGGACATCCTGGCCCGCCTGGAAGACGGCAGGGCCCAGGTGGTGGTGGGCACCCACGCCCTGCTGGAGGACCAGGTCCGGTTCCGTTCCCTGGGGCTGGTCATCACCGATGAGCAGCACCGGTTCGGGGTGCGCCAGCGCTCCCGGCTGCAGGACAAGGGCCACCACCCCGACGTGATGGTCATGACGGCCACGCCCATACCCCGCACCTTGGCCTTGACCTTGTACGGCGACCTGGACCTGTCGGTCATCGACCAGCTGCCGCCGGGCCGCAAGCCGTGCCGCACCTTCTGGGTCACCCGGGAAAAGCGGGGCCAGGCCTACGGCTACCTGCGCCGGGAAGTGCGCCGGGGCCGGCAGGCCTACGTGGTGTGTCCCCTCATCGAAGATTCCGCCGACAGCGACTTGAAGGCCGCCGTGGATCTCCACCGGCGGCTCCAGCGCCACATGCCCGACGTCCAGGTGGGCCTGCTCCACGGGCGCATGCCGGCGGCGGAGAAGCATGAGGTAATGAGGGCTTTCCGGGACGGGGAAACGAAGGTGCTGGTGACGACCACGGTGGTGGAAGTGGGGGTGGACGTGCCCCAGGCCACGGTGATGCTGGTGGAGGACGCCGACCGCTTCGGCCTGGCCCAACTGCACCAGCTGCGGGGCCGGGTGGGCCGGGGCAGCCATCCCGGCACCTGCCTGCTGCTGGCCGATCCCGCCACCGCCGAGGGCCGGGAGCGGCTTCGCATCATGGAGAAGCACCACGACGGCTTCCTCATCGCCGAGCGGGACATGGAACTGCGGGGCCCCGGCGAGGTGTTCGGCACCCGCCAGCACGGCCTGCCTTCCTTCAAGGCGGCCAATCCCTTCCGGGACGCCGACCTGCTCCCCTTGGCCCACCGGGAGGCCCGCCGCCTGGCGGACGAAGACCCGGCCCTGGCCAAGGCGGAACACGGCCTCCTGCGGGCCGTCCTCATGCACCGTTATGAAACCTATATCGGCTTGGGCGCGGTAGGTTGAAGATAGGCTGGGCCCGGCAGCGGGTCCAAGGCCCTGGCCCGGCTGGGGGTCCGGGTCAAAGGAGGGGCGGCGGCGGGATGGGGATCTCGTCCACCGTAATCCACCGGCTGCCGTTCCAGACGCTGACATTCATCATGTCCAGCCCCTCGGGGCCGGCGCCTTCTTCCACGACAAACAGCAGGCCCGCCCGCTGCACCAGGCGGGGAAAGGTGCCCGGCTCCACGCAGACGATGGCCTCGATGATTTCCCGGGCTACCTGGGTCAAGTCGGCCCGTCCGTATTCCTCATTGGCGTAAAGGCGGTTGTCCACGATGGCTTGGCGCAGGCGTACCGCCAAGTCGGCCAGGTACGGGGGCACCTCCGCCGGTTGAGCCCGCAAGACCATCCCCCTCAATAGCCATGGTGCCTGCCATAGCGGAAGGTCATCGCCCCGAGGTTACCACACAAGTCGCCGGTCCGTCATCTTCGAGTATAATCCCCTTTTTCCTGGCCATGCTGGTTATGTGAGGGAGGCTTGCCGGTATGTCGGAAGTGGACGTCAGCATCACCATCGGGGGCGATGCCGGCCAGGGCATCGAATCCAGCGGCGCCGCCTGGGGCCGGGCGGTGGCCAGGGCCGGGCTGCATTTGTTTTCCCTCACCGATTATCGCTCCCGCATCCGGGGCGGCCACAACTTTTATCAAACCCGGGCATCCCTGCGGCCCGTCAACAGCCACCGGGATCCCGTCCAGCTGCTGCTGGCCCTGACCGAGGAAACCGTCAAGGTTCACCTGGGAAACGTGGCCCGGGGCGGCATCGTCGTCTACGATGAAGACTTCCGCCGGGTGGACGCCGATGAAATCCGCCGGGCGGGCGTGGTGCCGCTGCCCTTGCCCCTGGCCCGCCAGGCCGCCGAACTGGGCAGCAAGGTGATGATGAACACCTTGATGCTGGGCGTGGCGGCGGGCCTCCTCCATTTCGATGTGGGCTACCTGGAGGGCGTGATCCAGGACTTGTTCCGGGGCCGCTCGGCCCAGGTGGTGCAGAACAACCTGGCCGCCCTGGCCCAGGGCTTCCGCTGGGGCCGGGATCACAGCGGCATGTGGCCGGTGCGGCTGCCGGCGCCGGGAGGCAAGGCCCGCATGGCCCTCCACGGCAATCATGCCTTCGCCCTGGGGGCGGCGGCCGGGGGCTGCCGCTTCATCGCCGCCTACCCCATGACGCCGGCCACCCCCATCTTCGAGTGGCTGGTGGCCAAGGGCAGCCGGCTGGGCATCGTCACCAAGCATGCCGAGGATGAAATCGCCGCCGTCTGCATGGCCATCGGCGCCGCCCATGCGGGGGCCCGGGCCATGACCGCCACCTCGGGGGCGGGCTTCGCCCTCATGTCGGAGGCTCTGGGGCTGGCGGGCATGGTGGAGCTGCCCCTGGTGCTGGTGGTTTCCCAACGGGGCGGGCCGTCCACGGGGCTGCCCACCCGCACCGAGCAGGCGGACCTGCTCTTCGCCCTCCATGCTTCCCATGGGGAGTTTCCCCGCATCGTCCTGGCCCCGGGCACGGTGGAGGAGTGCTTCGAGGCGGGCTGGCGGTCCTTCAATCTGGCCGAGCGCTACCAGACGCCCGTCATCGTCCTGCTGGACCAGTTCCTGTCGGCCTCGGTGAAGACGGTGGAGCCCGACGACTTCAGCCTCAGCGACGTGGTCATCGACCGGGGCCTCACCCTGACCGGGGCGGAGCTGGATCAGTTGACGGAGCCCTACCTGCGGTATCAAGATACCCCTTCGGGGGTGTCGCCCCGGGCCGTTCCCGGCCATCCCAAGGCGGTGTACGCCATGACCAGCGACGAGCACGACGAGGAGGGCCACATCACCGAGGAACTGCCCAACCGCATCCTCATGATGCGCAAGCGGATGCGCAAGGAGCAGACGGCAGTGGCCGACATGGGCGAGCCCCGGCTCTACGAGGGCGACGGCGAGGATCTGACCTTGGTCTGCTGGGGCTCCACGGTGGGCCCAGCCCGGGAGGCGGCCCAAATCCTGTCCGCCGGGGGCATCGACGTCAACGTGCTCCACTTCTCCGACTTGTGGCCCCTGCCGGTGAAGGAGGTGGCGGCGGCTTTGGGGCGGTGCCGGCGCACATTGGTGGTGGAGCAGAACTACACGGGGCAGCTGGCCCGCTGGCTCCGCCAGGTGACGGGGTTCACCGTCGACGCCGTCCTGCACAAGTTCGACGGCCGGCCCTTTTCGCCCCAGGACATCAGCACCTACGCCCGCCGGGTGCTGGCCGACCTGGCGCCCACGGCCGCCGATTAGGCCGGCGGGAGGAGTTTTGGCCGCGGGAGGAGTGGACAGATGGGCGACACGGCAGTGAAAAAGGTAACGGTCAAGGACTTTGCCAGCGAGCACCGGCCCACCTGGTGCCCGGGCTGCGGCGACTTCGGCATTTTGACGGCCTTGAAGCGGGCCTTGGCCGACCTGAACATCGCGCCCCACGAAGTGATGGTCATCAGCGGCATCGGCTGCGGCTCCAAGCTGGTGGACTACATCCACGCCAACGGCTTCATGACCATCCACGGGCGCCCCCTGGCGGTGGCCACGGGCTTCGCCCTGGCCAATCCCCACATGCACGTGGTGGTGATCAACGGCGACGGCGACGCCTACGGCATCGGCGGCAATCACTTCATCCACACGTGCCGCCGCAATCCCAACCTGACCCACATCGTCCAGAACAACCAGATCTACGCCCTGACCAAAGGCCAGTACTCGCCCACCAGCCACCGGGGCTTCCGCACCACCACCTCGCCCGACGGCGCCCCCGAGTGGCCCATCCTGCCGACGGAACTGGCCTTCGCCGCCGGGGCGGGGTTCATCGCCCGGGGCTACGCCGGCGCGCCCCAGCAGCTGGCGGAGTTGATCAAGGCGGGCATCCGCCACAAGGGCTATGCCCTCATCGACGTCCTCCAGCCGTGTACCACCTTCAACAAGGTGAACACCTACGAGTGGTACGAGGAGAATTCCTACGATGTGGCGGCCGAGGGCGGCTACGACCCTGCCGACCCCAAGGCGGCGGCGGATAAGGTACGGGAATGGGACGAAAAAATCCCCCTGGGCGTGCTGTTCCGGCGCACCGACCGGCCCAGCTACGATGAACTGGTGCCGGCCCTGGCCCAGGGGCCCTTGATGCACAGCTCGTCCCTGCCTTTGGATGAGGCCACCTTCGCCGACCTGAAGGAGGAGTTCATGTGAGCGGCTTCGGCGCCGTCTCCATCGAGGAACTGGTGGCCGATGTGGCCGTCTACGGCCGCCTGCCCGCCGGCGAAGCCGAGCAGGCCCTGCGCCAGGTGCTCCGCAGCATCGGCCGGTCCTGCGGCACCGGCGCCTGCAGCGAGTTGATGCAGATGCTGCCTCCTTCCCTGGCCAATGAATTGCGGGCCGGCAGCGCGGCGTCGGGCGGGCCGGTCGCCGAGTCCACTGCCGATCCGGCAGTCGGGCCGATCCCCGGGCAACCTGGACCGCTCACCGGCCATGTCACCCAGCAGTTCGGCTCCGGCGGCATCGGCGCCGACGGTCCCGGCGACGGCCTCATCGACCGGCAGCTTTTCATCGGTCCCATGGTCCAGTCCTACGACACCGAATTCGGCTACGACCAGACCCTGGGCGGCATGGATCTGGTCTCCGTCTACATGGACGACGATGCGGCCCGGCGCACCCAGGCGGTGTTTGCCGCCCTGCGCCGGCGCCTCAGCCCGGCGGCGGCAGAGGCCATGGCCCAAGCCCTGCCCCCGGAAATCGCCGACTGGTGGCGCACCGCCTGACAATCCCTCCGCCAAGCCGACGCCAAGCCCGGGTACTGCTCCCATATGAGCAGCTTGCCCGCTCTTTTGTTCACTACTGAACACGACAGGCATTTTTGTGCTCGCTAATGAACAGCAAGGCGGCGCTGCGGGGAAAAACGGCTTCAAAATGCCCCGGAAACGCAATTCCCAGCGGAACCAGCGGCCGCCGGCCCGATGAATGTTCATATCTGAGCACCAAACCGGCATTTGTGTTCACAGCCGAACTTTGACCGGGGATATGTGTTCACATATGAGCAAGCCTGCACCTTGGCTGCCGGCGAGGCCTGCAGCGATGAGCCGGAAACGTCACGTTGACAGTTCCGCCGGCCCCCTGCTAAAATTACCGCCAACAGTTCCATAGGCTAAAGGCAATGACTGGGAAGAGTAGGCACGCCAGCGACGGCACAGCGAGCCGGTGACCCCGCCAGGGGAGGTGCAAGGGCCGGCCCGGACAGCACGTGCTGAATGGCCCCGCGAGCTGCAAACCGAACGGCGGCGGCGCCTAGGGCGCCCCGGCCCAGTAGGCTTTGACGGTGGCTTCCCCCGTAATCGGGAAGAGGGTATCGGCCGACGGCAGAATGTTGCCGGCAAGGCCCGTACCCTACACGAGAGAGGTCGGTCCAGCCGGCGGTTGATGCAGCCGGCGCCAGGCCGGGCCTGAACATGGGTGGCACCGCGGAAGAAGCCTTTCGCCCCAGGGCGAAAGGTTTTTTTGATTTCCGGGGTGTGCCCGTGGGGCCGATCTCAGTGGGGTGGCACCGCGGAGGCAAGTTGGGCCCTTCGTCCCCAGGGGACGAAGGGCTTTAGTTTTTCTGGGGGAGGCCGAAGGGCATGATCCACCCAACGGAACAACGCTTTATCGAATTGGTGAACGGCGACCTGGTCAAGGATAACAGCCTGGTGGACGCCGGCGCCCGGCCTGATGGGCGGCCGGCGGCCAGGGTGATCCCGCTCCTTTACCGCATGGCCTTGGATACGGAAACACCGTTGACCGTATTCAGGAAGCTGGTGGGGTCGGGCCCCGGCTACTTGCTGGAAAGCCTCACGGGCGGCGAGCCCGTGGGCCGGTATTCCTTCATAGGCGCCGATCCCCGGCGGCTCCTGCTGCGCCACCGGGGCAAGACCACCATCCATGCCGGCGGGCAGGCCGAACCGGGCCCCGACAATCCTTTTGAGGCCCTGCGCCGTTTCGCCGCCGGGTTCCAGGTGGTGGAGGGGGGCGAAGTACTGCCCCGCTTCATCGGCGGCGCCGTAGGCTACCTGGCCTACGACGCCGTGCGCCACGTGGCCCCCTTGCCCCCGGCCCAGCCCGACGATCTGGAACTGCCGGAGGCCTGCTTCCTGGACTGCCGCCTCATCGCCGTCATCGACCACAGCCGCCATCATCTGGTGCTGGTGGCCCCGGTGCTGGTGGAAGAAGACACCGACCTGCACCAGGCCTACCAGGAAGGCCGGCGGCGCCTGGATGCCGCCCGGGCCGCCCTGGCCCAGCCTTTGAACATGACGCCCATGGCTCTCGACAATCCCCGCCGGCCCGTCGACTACACCTCGCCGGTGGACCAGGCCCGCTTTGAAGCCATGGTGGAGGAGGCCCGCCGCCACATCGCCGCCGGCTCCGTGGCCCAGGTGGTGGTGTCCCGCCGGATGGAAGCGGCCACCACCGTGGATCCCTTCGATTTGTACCGGGCGGTGCGGGTCACCAGCCCGTCGCCCTACATGTTTTTCTTCCAGCCCAAGGGGCCCGTGGAGTTCGCCCTGGTGGGCGCCTCCCCGGAGATGCTGGTCCGGGTGGAGGACGGCCAGGTGACGGTGCGGCCCCTGGCGGGCACGCGGCCCCGGGGCCGGGACGAAGACGAAGACCAGCGCCTGGCTGCCGAACTGTTGGCCGATCCCAAAGAGCAGAAGGAGCACGCCATGCTGGTGGATCTGGGCCGGGAAGACCTCCAGCAGGTGTGCAGCCCCGACAGCATCCACGTGGACACCTACATGACGGTGGAGCGCCACTCCCACGTGATGCACCTGGTGTCCCGCATCACCGGCCGGCTGCGCCCCGGCTGCGACGCCGTGGACGCCCTCATCGGCTCCTTCCCGGCGGGCACCTTGTCGGGCACGCCCCGCCACGAGGCCATGACCATCATCGACCGGCTGGAGCCCGTGCCCCGGGGCCCCTACGGGGGCGCCTTCGGGTACTTGTCCTTCAGCGGCAACTTGGACACGTGCATCATCATCCGCACCATGGTGACCACCCCGGGACGGGTGCTGCTTCAGACTGGCGCAGGGGTGGTGGCCGATTCGGTGCCGGCCAACGAGTTCATCGAGACAGAGAACAAAGCCCGGGCCGCCCTGACGGCCTTGGCCCTGGCCCAAAGCCAGTAAGGAGGGGGAACCGTGATCCGGCAATACATCGAACGGGTGGTGGCCGGCATCGACCTGACGGCCGCCGAAACAGAAGTGGCCATGGCGGCCATCATGGACGGGGAGGCCACTCCAGCCCAGGTGTCGGCCTTTCTGGTAGGTTTGCGCATGAAAGGCGAGACGGCCGAAGAACTCCTGGGCGCCGCCCGGGCCATGCGCTCGCGGGTTGCAGCGGTGGAGGCTCCCCCGGGCCCGGTGCTGGACACCTGCGGCACCGGCGGCGACGGCGCCCACACCTTCAACATCTCTACGGCGGCGGCCATCGTGGCGGCGGCCTGCGGGGTGAAGGTGGCCAAGCACGGCAACCGCTCCGTGTCCAGCCGGTGCGGCAGCGCCGACGTGCTGGAAGCCTTGGGGGTCAATTTGGCTTTGCCGCCGGACATTCTCAGCAAGGCCTTGTCGGAGATCGGCATCGCCTTCCTTTTCGCTCCCAACCTCCACCCGGCCATGCGCCATGCGGCGGGCCCCCGCCGGGAAATCGGCATCCGCACCGTGTTCAACCTGCTGGGGCCCTTGACCAATCCCGCCGGCGCCACCCACCAGCTGGTGGGCGTCTACGACCAAAGCCGGGTGGAGCAGGTGGCCGAAACCTTGGGCAGCCTGGGCGCGCGGCGGGCCCTGGTGGTCCACGGCGATCCCGGCTTGGACGAGATCTCCATCTGCGGCCCCACCTTGGTGGCCCAGTGGGATGAGGCGGGTCTCCGCACCTACACCGTGACGCCGGAAGAACTGGGCATCCAGCCCGCGCCGGTGGATGCCCTGCGGGGAGGCGACGCGGCCCACAACGCCGCCTTGCTCCGGGGCGTCTTGACGGGTGAGCCGGGGCCTTTGCGGGATGCGGTCCTGGTCAATGCCGGCGCCGCCCTGGTGGCGGCAGGGGCCGCCGAGGATGTCCGCGAAGGAGTGGCCTTGGCCGCCCAGGCCGTGGACAGCGGCCGGGCCATGGCCACCTTGGAGGCTTTGGTGGAGTTTACCCAGAAGCACGGCGAGCGGCAGGCGGTTTGAGCCGATGAGCAGTCCCAGGAGAATCAGCGCCAACTTGGATCAACTGGCGGACGCCGCCCGGCAGCGGGTGGCCGCCGCCACGGCGGTGCGGGACCGGGAAGCCATGGCGGCCCTGGCCCGGGAGACCCTGCAACGGGATCCTCGGCGGGACTTCTTGGCCGCCGTAGCCGGGGGACGGTCCGGCCGGCAGCCCCGGCTCATCGCCGAGGTGAAGCGGGGCTCCCCCGCCGCCGGCACCTTCG
The DNA here is from genome assembly GCA_035303785.1 of Sphingobacteriaceae bacterium. Lineage (GTDB taxonomy): Bacteria > Bacillota > Sulfobacillia > Thermaerobacterales > RSA17 > DATGRI01. The sequence goes on along the minus strand of DATGRI010000030.1, from coordinate 11,130 downwards.
GCCTGGGCGTGGACGCCGCGGCCCAAGCGGAGCGGTACGCCGCCGGCGGTGCCGCCGCCGTCAGCGTGGTGACGGAGTCCGGCCACTTCCGGGGCGATCCCGGTGACCTGGCCAGGGTGCGGGCCGCGGTTCCCCTGCCGGTATTGCAGAAGGATTTCATCGTCGACCCGTACCAGGTGTACGAAGCGGTGGTCCTGGGCGCCGACGCCATCCTGCTCATCGCCGCCATCTTGACGCCGGAGGAATTGGGGGACCTGCTGGCCCTGGCCCGGCAGCTGGATTTGGCCGCCTTGGTGGAAGTGAACACCCCGGCTGAAACGGAAGCCGCCTTGGCCGCCGGCGCCCGCCTCATCGGCATCAACAACAGGAATTTGCGGACTTTTGCTGTGGATTTGGCCACCACCGAGGAATTGGTGCCCCTCATCCCGCCATCGGTGACGGTGGTGGGGGCCAGCGGCGTGCGGTCTGTCGCCGACGCGGCCCGGGTGGCCGCCGCCGGGGTGGACGCCCTGCTGGTGGGGGAGAGCCTGGTGCGCAGCGGCGATCCCACGGGCATGGTCCGAACTCTGCTGGAGGCTGCCGCCGCTGCGTCCCGGCTTTGGGTCAAAATTTGCGGCATTACCGATGAAGAAGGCGCCCGGGCGGCGGTCAATGCCCGGGCCGACGCCGTGGGCTTCGTCTTCGCCGAGAGTCCCCGCCGGACGGACCCCGCCGCCGCCGGCGCCATCGCTGCCCAATTGCCCGCCCACGTGGCCCGGGTAGGGGTGTTCGTGGACGCCCCCGCCGGCCACATCTTGACGGCGGCCCGGCAGGCGGGGCTCACCCATGTGCAGTTCCACGGCAGGAACGGCCACGCCCAGTTGGCAGCCGCCGCGGCGGCGGGCCTGATCACCATCCAGGCGGTGCGGGTCAAAGACGAGGCTTCATTGAAGGCGGCTTGGGACAGCCCCGCCGATCTTATCCTCTTGGATGCCTACAGCCCGACGAAGGCCGGCGGCACGGGGCAGACCTTCCCCTGGTCTTGGGCCGTGGAATTGGCTGCCCACCGGCCCGTGGTTCTGGCCGGCGGCCTGGCGCCGGAAAACGTGGCCGACGCCGTCCGGACCGTGGGCAGCTGGGGAGTGGATGTGGCCAGCGGCGTGGAGCAGGCGCCGGGCCGGAAAGACCCCCCGCGGGTGGCCGCCTTCGTGCGCACTGCCCGGCTGGCGGCAGCCGCGGGCCGGGGGGACAGCAACGGGAGGGAGTCGGTACACCCATGACTGCATCGAACCGGCCGCGCCTGGACGCGGTCCCTGAATCCCAGCAACGGAAAGGCTACTTCGGCTCCTTCGGCGGCCAGTTCGTGCCGGAAACCTTGATGCCGGCCCTCCACGAACTGGAGGAGGCCTTTGCCGCGGCCATGGCCGACCCGTCTTTCCTGCAGGAAGTGGATCATTATTTGACCGAATACGTGGGCAGGCCCACGCCCCTGCAGGAGGCCCGCAACCTGGCCGCCGCCCTGGGCCGGCCCGACGTGGGCATCTATTTGAAGCGGGAAGATTTGAACCATACCGGCGCCCACAAGATCAACAACACCATCGGCCAGGCCTTGCTGACCAAGCGCATGGGCAAAAAGCGCATCATCGCCGAGACGGGCGCCGGCCAGCACGGGGTGGCCACCGCCACGGCGGCGGCCCTCTTCGGCCTGGAATGCACCGTGTTCATGGGGGCCGAGGACGTGCGGCGCCAGCGGCTCAATGTCTTCCGCATGGAACTGCTGGGCACCAAGGTCCACGCCGTGGACCAGGGCACCCGCACCTTGAAGGACGCCGTCAACGAGGCCATCCGCTACTGGGTCACCCACGTGCGGGACACCCATTACATCATCGGCTCGGTGGTGGGGCCTCACCCCTACCCCTTGATGGTGCGGGAGTTCCAGTCGGTCATCGGCCGGGAAGCCCGCCGCCAGGTGCTGGAGCAGGCGGGCCGCCTGCCCGACCTGCTGGTGGCCTGCGTGGGCGGCGGCAGCAACGCCATGGGGCTGTTCCACCCCTTCACCGGCGACGAGGAAGTGGGCATGGTGGGGGTGGAAGCCGGCGGCCGGGGCCGGGAACCGGGCCGGCATGCCTCGTCCCTGGGGCTGGGCAGACCGGGGGTGCTCCACGGCGCCTTGACCTACCTGCTGCAGGATGACGACGGGCAGATCATACCGGCCCACTCGGTGTCCGCCGGCTTGGACTACCCCGGCGTGGGGCCGGAGCATGCCTTCCTGAAGGATTCAGGCCGGGCCCAGTACATGGCCGTCACCGACGAGGAAGCCCTGGAAGGCTTCCAGCTGCTGGCCCGGACCGAAGGCATCATTCCCGCCTTGGAGAGCGCCCATGCCATAGCCGCCCTGCAGCATCTGGTGCCCGCCCTGGACCAGGGCGCCGTGGTGGTGGTCTGCCTGTCGGGGCGGGGCGACAAGGATGTGGCCCAAGTAGCCCAGATGCTCCACGGGGAAGGCGCCTCAGGGGAGTCCCCGGAGGGCGGTGGCGCCCCGGGCACCGCCGGGCACCAAGGGGGTGACCCCTATGACCTCTGAACAGAAGGTTGCCGCCCCCGCCGCCAATCGGGTGGACCGGCTCTTCGCCCGTCTCAAGGATCAGGGGGATACCGGCCTCATCGTCTACGTGACCGGCGGCGATCCCGCTCCCCAACTGACGGCCGACATCGTCCTCCAGGTGTTTGCCGCCGGCGCCGACATGATAGAACTGGGCATGCCCTTTTCCGATCCTCTGGCCGACGGGCCGGTGATTCAGCGGGCGGCCCAGCGGGCTTTGGCCGCCGGCACCCGCCTGGCCCATATCCTGGAGGCGGCCCGGACGGTGCGGGAGCGGGGGGAGGAGCGGCCCCTGGCCCTCCTCTGCTACGTGAACAACGTGCTGCAGCACGGGTTTGACCGGCTGCCCCGGCAGCTGGCCGAGGCCGGCTTCGATGCCCTGGTGGTGCCCGACCTGCCTTGGGAGGAAAAGGAGCCCCTGGCCGGCGCCTGCCGGGCGGCCGGCATCCACCTGGTGCCCTTCCTGGCGCCCACCAGTCCCGACGAGCGCATCGCCGCCGTGGGCGGCGAGCCCGGCGGGTTCGTCTACTGTGTCTCCCTTACGGGCGTCACCGGGGCCAGGTCCCAGATACCTCCCGAGGCCGAGGCCATGCTGAACCGGGCGCGCCGCCTGTGCTCCCGGCCCCTGGCCCTGGGCTTCGGCATCGGCTCGCCGGAGCAGGCGGCCCAGCTGCGGGGCCTGGCCGACGCCGTCATCGTCGGCTCGGCGGTGGTGCAGCGCATCGAAGGGGCGGCTTTGGATCCGGCTCTGGACCGGGTGCCCCCGGGCGCCCTGGAGCCAGTGACCGGCTTCGTCGGGTCCTTGAAGGCTGCATTGCAGGGACGTTGACAATAAGGGCTCGCGGCTCTTATCATTGAGAGCAAACCTATTCGTATTTCCAAATCGATGAGCGGGAAGAGTAAGCGGCTCACCGAAATTCAGAGAGCCGGCGGCAGGGCGAGGCCCGAAGGTTCTGGCCCGTGGTGGAAGCCGGATTTCGGAACCGTCTGAATACACCCGCGGAGAGCGGGCTGAACGCCTTAAGGCCAGTAGGCTGCGACGGCTTGTCCCCGTTAACGGACAGCACCCAAGCAAAGCCTTGTCTGCTTTGTGCTTTGGGTGCGCTGAGGGGGTCGCCGGTGCCCTGCCGTGGGCATGGGCACGAATAAAATTTTGCGGCAAAGCGGCGGCCAACCGGGGTGGTAACGCGAGACCTTCGTCCCTGGGCGAAGGTTTTTTATTTTATGGCCCGGTTCGGCCCGCCGGAGGAGGGAAGCGTCATGGTAGTAGTCATGAAGCCCGATGCCGGGGAGGCTCAAGTGAACGCCATCACGGAGCGCCTCAAGGGCGTAGGCCTGGGCGTGCACGTGGTGCGGGGCGAAGAGCGGACCATCATCGGCATCATCGGGGATTCGCGTCTAGCATCGGGTATCAATTTCGAAATCGCTGAAGGAGTCGAACGGGTGGTGCCTATTGCTCAGCCTTTCAAACTGGTGAGCCGCACCTTCCGGGCCGAAAACACGGTGGTGTCCGTTGGCGACGTCCATTTCGGCGGCGGCGAGCCGGTGATCATCGCCGGTCCTTGCGGTGTGGAGAGCCGGGAGCAGCTTCTGGAGACGGCCAAGGCCGTCAAGGAGGCGGGCGCCCACATGCTGCGGGGCGGCGCCTACAAGCCGCGTACGTCTCCCTACAGCTTCCAGGGGCTTGAGGAAGAAGGCCTGCGCCTCCTGGCGGAAGCCCGGGAAGTAACGGGCCTGCCCGTCATCACCGAGGTGGTCAGCCCCGACACGGTGGACCTGGTGGCCGAGTACAGCGACATGCTGCAGCTGGGCGCCCGGAACATGCAGAACTTCCCCCTGCTTAAGGCGGTGGGGCGCTCGGGCAAGCCCGTCCTGCTGAAGCGGGGCCTGTCGGCCACCATCCAGGAATGGCTCATGGCCGCCGAATACATCCTGTCGGAAGGCAACTTCGACGTGGTGCTCTGCGAGCGGGGCATCCGGACCTTCGAGACGGCCACCCGCAACACCTTGGACTTGTCGGCGGTGCCCGTGGTCAAGGAATTGAGCCATCTCCCCGTGGTGGTGGATCCCAGCCACGGCACCGGCAAGTGGTCCCTGGTGCCTGCCATGGCCAAGGCGGGCCTGGCCGCCGGCGCCGACGGCCTCATGGTGGAAGTCCACAACGACCCGGAGAAGGCTTTGAGCGACGGTCCCCAAAGCCTGACGCCGCGCCGGTTCGCCCAGTTGATGGAAGAGCTGCGCGTGCTGTCCGTGAGCCTGAAGCAACTCAACGGCATCCATCAGGTGGCTGCCGCAGCCGGCAGTGCCGATCGGTGAGGCCCGGTGGCCCAGTCGGGCTTTAAGCGCCTTGCCGTAATCGGGCTGGGCCTCATCGGCGGGTCCTGGGCCCTGGCGTGCCGCCGCACCGGCGGGGCGGCCCAGGTGACGGGCTGGGACACTGATCCCGGCGTCTTGTCGGCCGCTGTAGCCATGGGCTGCATCGACCGGGCGGCGGGATCTTTGGCCGACGCCCTGGCGGGCGCCGACTTGGTGGTCCTGGCGGCCCCGCCCCGGGCTGTGCTGGCCATGGCCCCGGCGGTGGCGGAGCACGTGGAGCCCGGCGCCCTGGTCACCGACACCGCCAGCACCAAGCGGGCGGTGGTGGCCCGGTATGAAGAAGCCTTGTCCGGCAAAGCCCACTTTATCGGCGGGCACCCCATGGCCGGGTCCGAGCGTTCCGGCCTGGGAGCGGCCCGCCCCGACCTGTTCCACGGCATGCCCTATGCCTTAACGCCCACGCCCCGCACCGACCCCCAGGCCCTGGCCCGCCTGGAGGCCCTGGTGGCCGCCATGGGGGCGCGGCCTGCGGTGCTGAGGGCCGAGGACCACGACCGCAAGGTGGCCGCCGTAAGCCACCTGCCCCAGTTGACGGTGTGGGCCATGGTGCGGGCCGCCTTGGGCGACCAGGAAGGGGAGGCCGGTGACAGCCCCCTGCAGCTGGCGGGCTCCGGCTGGCGGGACACGGTGCGCCTGGCCGGCAGCCCGGCGGCCATGTGGCGGGAAGTGTCCATGGCCAACGCCGATCAGATCGATTACTACTTGTCCCGCCTGGCCGGGGAAGTGGCCCTCCTGCGCCGCCTCCTGGCCGAAGGCGATGAAGAAGGCTTGGAACGATTTTTTGCCGGCGGCCGCGCTTGGGCCGGCTACGGGGAGGAGAACGACCATGGGCACGGCTGATGCTTTGCCCCGGGGCGACGGGTGGGTCCATCCGGATGAGTGCCCGCCCGAGGTTCTGGCCCACTTATCCGACCTGCCCGACCCCTATCCCGTAGAGCCCTTGGCACAGCCGCCGGAAGCCGTGGTGGAGGTGCCCGGATCCAAGAGCATGACCAACCGGGCCCTGGTCCTGGCGGCCCTGGCCGACGGGCCGGTGACCGTCACCGGCGCCCTGTGGGCCGACGACACCTACTACATGTCGGTGGCCCTCAACCAACTGGGCATCCCGGTGCGCTTCAACCGGGACTCCCATGAACTTTACGTCCAAGGCCGGGGCGGCGACCTGCCCGCCCCTGGGGCGGAGCTTTACACCGGCAACGCCGGCACCGCCACCAGGTTTTTGACCGCCCTGTGCGCGTTGGGCAGCGGCCGCTGCCGCATCGACGGCACGCCCCGCATGCGCCAGCGCCCCATCGAGCCGTTGTGCGACGCCCTGCGCCAGTGGGGCGCCCAGGTTCATTCGGTGGAGGGCACCGGCTGCCCGCCCTTGGACATTCAAGGCCCCCTGCAGGGAGGCCTGGCCCGCCTGGATTCCAGCTTGAGCAGCCAGTACCTGAGCGCCTTGTTGATGGTGGGGCCCTACGCCCCCCAAGGGGCTGTGGTGGAGCTGACGGGGCCGCCGCCTGCCCGGCCCTACGTGGACATGACCATGGCCATGATGGCCCGCCAAGGCGTCACCGTGAAGGAGGAGGGCGGCTCCCGCTTCATCGTCCAGCCGGGGCGCTACCGGGCCCAGGCCATAGGGGTGGAGCCCGATGCCTCCAGCGCCGCCTACTTCTGGGCTGCGGCGGCCGTCACCGGGGGCAGGGTGACCGTCAAGGGCACCGGCCGCCATTCCCTCCAGGGCGACAGCGGGTTCGTGGATGTGCTGGCGGCCATGGGCTGCACCGTAACGGAAGATGCTGAGGGCTTAACGGTGACGGGCCCGGCGGGCGGGCGCCTCAAGGGCGTGGACGTGGACCTGAACGCCATGTCCGACATGACCCCCACCTTGGCGAGCCTGGCTCCCTTCTGCGACTCGCCGGTGACCATCCGCAACGTGGGCCACATCCGGGTGCAGGAAACAGACCGCATCGCTGCCATCGCCGCCGAGTTGGCCCGCCTGGGGATCTCGGTGACGGAACTGGATGACGGCCTGATCATTCAGCCGGGCTCACCCCGGCCCGCGGTGATTCAGACCTACGACGACCACCGTATGGCCATGGCCTTCGCCCTGGTGGGCCTGCGGGTGCCCGGCCTGGCCGTGGCCGACCCCTCCTGCGTGGCCAAGAGCTTTCCCGATTATTTCTCCGTGCTGGAAACCTTGCGGGACTCCTAATGAATGGGGAAGGCCGAGGCAAAGTCCACGCTGTCCACATCGGGGTGGAGGGCCTGGTTGATGCCGGCCGCCACCACGTAGGCCATGTCCTCGATGAGAATGTCTATCTCCTTGGGCGTCACCATTAGATCTCCCACCGCCGGCGATAGGATTTCCCGGATCAAGTCATACTTGTCGTTCCCTTCCATGGCCCCCAGCAGTTCGTAGAAGCGGTTTTCCGCCCGCAGGCGGGCCACCAGCATGTCGATGGTCTGGCTGGCGATGGTCACGGCATGGACCACCGTAGGCACCCCGATGGCGATGACGGGCACGCCCACCGTTTCCCGGGTGATGCCGGTGCGCCGGTTGCCCACCCCTGAGCCCGGGTGGATCCCCGTGTCGGCCAGCTGGACGCTGGTGACGATGCGGCTCAGATCCATGGCGGCCAGGGCGTCCACCGCCACCACCGCCGCCGGGCGAATACGGTCCACGATGCTGCTGATGATGTCCCAGGTTTCGATGCCGGTAATGCCCAGCACCCCGGGAGCCAGGGCCGACACGGGCCGCAGGCCGCCCCGGAGATCGGGGGGCACGTGGTCCCACATGTGCCGGGTGACCATGAGGTTCTCCACCACCCGGGGGCCCAGGGCATCGGGGGTCGCCCGCCAGTTGCCCAGGCCGACGACGAAGATCTCCGCGTCTTTGGGCACGCCCAGCAGGTAGCGCAGTTCCCGGCCGATGATGGCCGCCACCCGCTCCTGGGTTTGCCGCTCCCGCTCCCGCAGCCGGGCAGCGTCCACGGTGATGTAGCGCCCGGGGGCCTTGCCGATCTGCTGGGCCGCCTGGTACGTTTCCACCTGCACCCGGCTGACCACTATGCCGTCTTCTTCCACCCGGTCGATGTTGACACCGGGGATAGGCTGGGGGCCGACGGCTTCCACCGCCAGGTCCGTTCTCACGCCGGCTTTGGGTGTGGACGGCGGCGGCACAGGCCCCCGCAGCGGCCGCGGCCCGTCGAAATAGCGCCCGTTCATGACCGACTCCTCCCGGCCTCAAAGAGCCATAAACGACAATTCCACCGCAGCCTATTATCTGCCCGATTCGTTACAATATGCGTAATTCCGGTGGCCCGGCCGGGCCGGGCCACCGGCCATCATGGGGGATGACCTTGGCGGAGCGGGTATTGCGGGTAACGGGAGGAGACCTGCGCGGGCGGCGGGTGCACATGCCCCGGGGGGGTAAGGTCCGACCCGCCGGCGGGCGGGTGCGGGAGGCCATCTTCAACCTCCTGGGCCACCACCTCCACGGCCTGCGGGTGCTGGATCTGTACGCCGGCAGCGGCATCCTGGGCATCGAAGCCCTGAGCCGGGGCGCCGCCCACGCGGTGTTCGTGGAAAAGGATCCGGCCGTGGCCGCCGTCCTGGCCCGCAACCTGGCGGGGCTCGATTTGACCGGCCGGACTGAAATCATCCGGCAGGATGTGAACCGTTTCCTCAAGAATATGGAACCACCGGGCGGGAAGCCCTTTGAACTTGTATTTTTGGATCCTCCTTTTTCCTTGGGTTTAGCGTTGGAGGGGCTGACCCTGCTCCAAGCAGGCCCATGGCTGGCGCCGGGTGCGCGGGTAGTGGTGAAGCACGGCGCCGGCGACGATTTGGCTGCCGCGCCGCCGGGCCTGGAGCGCATCCGGTGGCGGGAGTACGGCAGCACCCATGTTTCCCTTTTCCTCTCGACGCCGCCCCACAGCGCAGGTTGACCCGGTGGCATGGAAGGGGGGCCGGAGGAGGACTATCGTGAGCATTGCTTTGTGTCCCGGCAGTTTCGATCCCATCACCAACGGCCATTTGGATGTCATCCGCCGTGCCGCCGGCATCTTCGACAAGGTGCTGGTGACGGTCTTCCACAACCCCCGCAAGACGCCCCTGTTCACCATCCCCGAACGGATGCAGATGGCCAGGGAGGCCACCGCCGACATCCCCAACGTGGAGGTGGACTCCTGTGACGGCCTGCTGGTGGAATATGCCCGCAGCCGGGGGGTGAACGTCATCGTCAAGGGGCTCAGGGCCGTCTCCGACTTTGAGACGGAGTTCCAGATGGCCCAGATGAACCGAGAACTGGAACCGTCCATTGAAACCATGTTCATCATGACCAAGACCGAGAACTTGTTTCTCAGTTCCCGCATCATCAAAGAGATAGTATTCCTGGGGGGCGATGTGAGCCGTTTCGTTCCCCCCGTGGTCAACACCATGCTGCAGAAGAAAAAAGAGGGTTCCTGAAGGAACCGAGGGGGAAGCCACGGTGTCGCAACCTGAACATTTCGAGGAAGCCGGCGCGGGCATGGATACCTCAGCCGCCAACGGTTTCCTCAGCCTGATCGAAGAACTGGAGCAGTATGTGGCCGAAGCGACGCGGGTTCCCTTGACGGGCAAAGCCCTGCTGGATGAGGATGAGCTTTACGCCATACTGGACCAGATTCGCCGCCATGTCCCCGGGGAGATTCGCCGGGCCATGGAAATCGTCGCCCAGGAAGAGCAGCTCCTGCGGGATGCCCACCAGCGCCGGGATGCCATCCTGCAGGAAGCGGAAATGAAGCGGGACCGCATCTTGGAGGAGGCGGAGAACCGCCGGGACGCCATGCTGGCCGCCGCCAAGCAGGAGGCCGAGCAGCGGGTGGCCGACGCCAAGCGGGAAGCCCAGCGGCTCATGTCCGAAACGGAAGTGCTGCAGGAGGCCAAGCGGGAGGCCGAGGAGATGTTGCTGGCCGCCCGCAGGTCCGCCAAGGAACTCCAGGAAGGGGCCGATCAGTACGTGGATGCCTCCCTGGCGCGCCTGGAAAAGACCTTGGCCGAGATGCTGGCCCAAGCCCGCCAAGGCCGGCAGTTCCTGATAAAGCTGCGCAAGGAGGCGGCGGCCAAGGCCCAGGGGAAGAGCGAGCAGCCGGGCCAGCAGGGCTAGTCACCCAATGGCGGTCAAAACTGGGAGTTGGCCGCAAGGGTCAGCAGGGCGTGCAAGGCGATCCCCACTATCGCCAGCCTGTTGCCCAAGTAGATGAACACCGGTGTAATAAGGGCTGTTGCAATCAGGGCGATGCCCACTACCCGCAAAGTAGGCAGGGGGCTTATGGCCAGTTGGTAGCCCACATAGCCTCCCGCCAGGGTTCCCAGTTCGCCTACCAATATTGCGCCCAATATTCCTTTTGGAGCGCTTCTCAACTGCATTCCCAATAGCATGCAAAGACAGGAAAGGATGCCGAGTGTCCAAAGCACGTCTAGTCGCCCCCAGGTCTGGTGATTTGAGCGAGCCTTCCGCTTGTTTTGCATGGCAGGGCCTACCCTAATTGGTAATCACCGGCAGGGCCCTCCATGGCGAAAAATGGCAAGGGAAGCTAATTGTAGTACAGCATCGAGCTATACCAGCCCAGCCCTTGGCCCCGCCATTTTATTCGACCATCCAGCTTCGCTCTTAAAGGTAGTTAGGTCATGGGTTGTCAGGACGTATTTGAGGCCATTACATCGGTGGCCACAACCGATCCCAGCCATTGGGAGTTTTTTGGCTGGATGGGCTGAGGTCCGTGTTGGACGGCAATGCCACCGGTCTAGGCGCCGAAAGCGGCGAAGCTTTCGCCCACGCTTGGTTCGCTGAATTAGCACCGATCTTCCATCTGGCCGGTGATTTCTACCCTTTGTTCATGCTGCGGACGGACGGCAGTGAAGGTAAGGTAGGGCTCCGCCGGGCCGACGGCTCCGTCGTCATACTGACGGTTGCCCCCATACGGGACGAAGACGGGGTTGCCTGGGTTTTTAAGGAGATCGTGCAACGGTAATAGGTCGCAAGTAGTTCGTGATTCCTCAACCGGGGGTCTGGGGCCTAACCCCCTCACAACATTCCCCTTGCCGATTCCATCGTACCATGTCCATCTAGACATTATAAGGCTTGTGATTCCCTGTTTCACGGGGTTACAGTGTCCCAACAGCGGCACTTGATGTGCCAGCGGCCG